>DATGDG010000407.1:0-5082 GCA_035311025.1 Casimicrobiaceae bacterium | reverse complement strand
CGCAATGCGCGCGAGCTGCCGACTTCGACGACGCTCGACGTCGGCGAGATGACCACCGAGAATAGCGGACCGGCGAACTCGAAGAACTGGCGCTCGCTGTCGTCGACCGCCTCCGGCTCTCCGGCCGCGGCCGAGGGCCCGGACCTTTCGGCCATGCCGCCTTCCGCCGACGGCGCCTCGCCGGGCGGCTTCGGCCGCCGCCGCCCCTCGCCACGGTGCAGGTCGAACCAGTCGTATTCCTCCGCCGGAAGGGCGAGCAGGGCCTCCTTGAGCGCAGACTGCACCGATCGCAGGACGTCGCGGCTCGCCCGCTCCTCCTCGGCGCGCTGCTGGTCCTCGACGATCTTGGCGAGCTTCGCCTCGAGCGGCCGCAGTTCGTCCACCAGCCGCGCAAGCGAGGCGTCGTGGATCACGCCCATCCGGGTCCCCGGCGTCAGCGTCAGGTACGGCGCGTCGACGATGCCCTGGATGTAGCCGCTGGTCCATGGCATCCGGTTGAACGTGTCGAGCTCGGCCATGTTGCCCAGCACGCGCGTGCCAGATCGGTAGAGCGACACGACATTGGATGGCGTGTGCGAGTGCAGGTAGAGCTCCGCGTAGACCTCGCCCTGCGGCGGAAGCGCTCCCTCCAGCTCGTGCAGCAGGCGGCCCTCGAACTGGCGCGGCTCGACCTTGAATTCGGCGCGCGCGGTGCGATCGACGACGCGGATCGATACGCCCGAGTGGCGGATGCGATCGCGAAGCTCCGAGGCGAGGTACCACTGGATCTTCTCCCCGCTGAAATTCTTGATCCCGGGGAGGATGCCGCGGATCAGCACGTCGGTCCCGGGCTCGGGCAGCAGCGTCGGTCGCTGGGTGATCTTGTAGCTTGGGTCGCCCTTGGCGAGGTGCATCTGCCAGGCGTGCCCGTCATCGCCGGACGAGGTGAGCAGCAGCTCCTCGCCCAGCGTCCAGAAGCTCAGCAAACCGATGCCGAACTCGCCCTGCAGACCGCCGCCGGCACCCTGGCTTTTCAACCGACGCTTGATCGAGTCGCAGACGTGAGTGGCGACGTAGTGGAAATCGGGGGCACCGTCGGCGTTCCTGCGCACGCCCTCGCCGTCGTCCTTGACGCGAAGATAGTGAACGCCACGGTCCTTGCCGCGGGTGATGACGATGTTCTTCGCGCGTGCATCGATGCTGTTCTCGACGAGTTCGGCAACCGCCTTCAGTGGATTGCTCTGCGAAAGCGCGATGATGGTGATCGCGTTCCAGTGATCGCCGATGCGCAGGTTTCCGCTGGCGCGGGAACGGGACGGCCGAGCGCCTGCCTTCGCCATGACCGCTACCATTGCACGCGGTCGATGCCGCGCACCGCATCGAAATGCCCGTCGCGACTCAGGACGGGAAGACCGTGCTGAAGGGCGAGCGCCGCAATCCACGCGTCGTTGGCCGGAATCGGCCGGCCGGAGCGCTTGAGCATCACGCGCAGAGCCGCGTAGGCGCTCGCCGTCGCTTCGGTGATCGGAAGGAGCTCGAAATTTTCCAGATTCGAATCGAGCCATCCTTCGTAGGCCGCGCGATGCCGGGACTGGGCGACGCCGTACCGGAATTCGCCCAGGACGACGACCGGTATCGCGACCCGCGCCTGCACGCGAAGGACGCGGCCGACACCCGCATCGCCGCCCACGAATGCGGAAAGCGCATTCGTGTCGATTATCACGCCCGGTCCTCGGGCTCGATCACCTCGAAGGCTTCGTCGATCCGCGCCTGGATTCGCGCCGTTTCCCCGCGATAGCGCCGCAGCTTGCCGAAGCCCTCCATCCACGGCGGCGCGCCGCCGCGGGCGGCGGCCGCGTTGGCCGCGAGCTTCTCCTGCAGCGCCTCGGCCATGAATTCCTTGAGCGACTGGCCACGCTCGGCAGCCTTGGACTTGACCTTGCGAAACAGGAAGTCCGGGATCTCGACTGTCGTCTTCACGTTTGCATATTACCATATTTATGGGCATCGAGCCGGAACGATCCGCCGAATCGCCAACCGGAGCTGCGACGGCCGACCGCTTCGGCGTGATGCGGATGATCCACGCGATGGAGCGAGGGCGCCGCGTCGCGATCGCACCCTGACCGCGGGCAATCGACTGCAACCGATGCGGCCACGCGCGCTGCATCCGGTCCGCTCGCGCGGACGCTGCGGCCCGGTGGCGTCATCGCGATCGACCTGATGACCAAAGCGCATTGCCGCGCCCGCGGCGCCATCACGGTCCATGCGAAAGTCGAGGAGGACTGGGCGATCGTGACGCGCTTCGCGCGTCCGGCACCTTTCCGCTACGACCGCGACATCACGGTCTTCCGACGCATCGACGGCCAGTGGCGGCGCAGCGACGAGCGCCACCGCAACGTCACCTTCGAGGCCGACGAGGCCGTGGGCATCCTGCGCCAGAACGGCATCGAGGCCGACGTGCGTACGTCGTTCGGCAGCGAGAGCCTGCCTGCCGGCCTGGCGGTGGTCGTCGGCACCAAGCGGGTCGAGCGCGCCTGACGCCGGGCCATCGCGCCAGCGGCGTTCACGACTTCAGCGCCGCGCCCGAGGGAACACTTCTACAGCAGCACCCCCGCGAAGTTCGCGTTCTCCTGGCAACCGCTGCCGACGGTCGCGGACAGGCGACCCTCGAGGCCGAGCGCCGTGGCCTTCATCTCGTAGACATCTGCCGTGGTCGTGTAGCTCAGGGTTCCCGTGCACACGTACGACGCGTTGGGCATGTCGAAGAGCTGGCCGTATTGCCGGGTCGCCCCGGAGATCGTGCACGTCGCCCCGCTCGCGTAGGTGAACGTCAGCGTTGCCGAGGTGGTCGTTTGCGACACCGACAGCGAATAGTTGTCGGTGTAGGGCCCGTTGATCGAGGGATCGCTGCAGCTGGCGTAGGTGCCGGACTGCGTTCCCTGATAGCTGCCGCCCAGCGCGATCAACGTCAGCGGCTCGCGCTCGATGGCCTTGCTGAAGCTGCCCACGCCCGGCACCGCGTAGGCGAGCGTGGCGTGATAGGCATCGGCGCTGCTCGGCGTGAAGCTCGCCGTGCCCACCGCCAGCGCGTCGGGGTGGTCGGCAGGATTCCAGGGATTCGCCCAGTAGCTGCCCTGGGTTGCGTAGAGGTTCCCGGCGTATCTCGTTCCGTCCCAGGTGAGCTCGGCGCTGTACCAGGTCGGCCCTTTGTCCGCGCCGTAGATGAAGAAGGTCACGAACAGGAAGCTGTCGGACTGCACGACGTTCGCCCCCCACCCCGATTCCTGCGGCACCCACCACAGGTCGGTGAAGTCGGTGGACCAGGCCGCGCCGGGCAGCAGGCAGGCGGCGGACAGCGCGATGCGCGCGGCGGCGCGGCGAAACGCAGGCGAAGGACGCAGGAACATGGCGGTACCCGTGATCGGTGGCGAACGACGCCTTCCAGTGTATCGGGTCACGCGGCCCGCGGGGGTGCCGCGGCGATCTCCGCCAGCCACGCACCGGCCTCCCTGAACGGCCGGCTCGTGCGCTCCGCCCGGGAACGGACGTAGGCGCCTTCGATCGTCGTCAGCACCAGGCCCGCGAAGGACCGTGTCCGTCGGGCGTCTCCGAGGTCGAAGTGCGACGCGATGAGCGCGGTCCAGTCGGCAAGCGCTGCTGCGAGGATTCCGCGCAGCGCCTCGAGGTCCTCGTCCAGATCGAGGCTGACCGTGCCGACGGCGCAGCTCTTCCGGAAGTCGCTCTCCTCGATGCGTGTCGCGAGTGCGTCGAACAGCGACTTGAGCTTGTCGCCGGGACGGCGCCTTGCCGAGAGCGCCTGATCGATGAAGGTCATCACCCGCCGCGTGTAGACGGCAAGCGCCTCGCCCGCGATCTGGAGCTTGCCGCCCGGGAAATGATGATAGACGGACCCTTTCGGCGCGGCGCTCGCACGGACGATCTCGTTGATTCCGGCGCCGGTGAAGCCGGAGCCCCGGAGCAGGGAGATCGTTGCCTCGATCATGCGCTCGCGGCTGCCGCTGCCGTGACTCATCTTGACGCTCCCATTAGACCGGTCTATATATATTACCCCGATCGGCGACCGGAGGAATCCCATGAACGACGCGGGCAGCGAGCTGCGCACGAAGGTCAGTGCGGCGGAATGGCAGCAGCGGGTCGACCTCGCGGCCTGCTACCGCCTGGTGGCGATGTTCGGCTGGGATGACCTGATCTTCACCCACATCTCGGCGCGGGTGCCCGGCCCCGGGCATCATTTCCTGATCAATCCCTACGGAATGACGTTCGACGAGATCACCGCGTCCGCCCTGGTCAAGGTCGATCTTCAGGGCCGCAAGGTCGAGGACTGTCCGCATCCGGTCAATCCGGCGGGGTTCACGATCCATAGCGCCGTGCACGCGGCCCGCGACGACGCGAACTGCGTGCTCCACGTGCACAGCGTCAACGGCGTTGCGGTCTCCGCGCAGAAGGAGGGCGTGCTTCCCCTGTCGCAGCATTCGATCTTCGTGCTGTCGTCGCTGGCCTACCACGACTACGAAGGCGTGGCGCTGCAGGATGACGAAAAGCCGCGGCTGGTGCGCGACCTCGGGAACAAGCGATTCCTGATGCTGCGCAACCACGGCCTGCTCACCGTGGGCCGTTCGGTGGCCGAGGCCTTCGTGGCAATGTACTTCTTCGAGACGACGTGCATGATCCAGGTGCGCGCGCTGGCGGGTGATCGGGACCTGCGGCCGATCGATGCGGCGATCGTGGACGGCGCGCAGGCCCAGTGGGAGCAGGTGACGATGGGGGCCGGCGGCGGCCTTGCGTGGCCGGCATTGCTGCGTCGGCTCGACCGCGAGAACCCCGGCTATCGCGCGTAACCCGGCGCGGCGGCTGGCTGCTGGCGCCTGGCGGTGGCGCCGAGCGGCTACGTCTTCGGCATGACGTGCGGAGACGAGTGGTGATGCGCAATGCGCCATTCGCCGTTGCGCTTCGTCACGAGCATGGTGAAACGCGACGGGGCCTGCACCGGTTTTCCGTCGACCATGCGCGTGAACTCGTAGAAGCCGGTGACGACGACGGCGTTGTCGTCAAGCACCATCGTGTGCCGCTCCTGGATCACGT
>DATGDG010000406.1:0-4058 GCA_035311025.1 Casimicrobiaceae bacterium | reverse complement strand
CGTTGCGGTGCCGCTGCGGCACGGGAATGTCCCGGTCGGAACCCTGAGCCTCCATTTCGACGAACCCTGTGCCCTGCCCCCCGAGACGATGCCGCTGCTGCGCGCCACGGGCGAGCTGATCGGCGTCGCACTCGAGAACGCGAGGCTCACGCGCGAGAACCTGCGCGCGAGCCTCGTCAGCGAGCGCCAGCTGATGGCCAATGAAGTCCACGACTCGCTGGCCCAGGGGCTCACCTACATGCGCATGCGCATGAGCCTGCTGCGCGATGCGGTCAAGCGGGGCGACGAACTTCGCGCATTCAAGTACTGGAGCGACGTCGACGAATCGCTGACCGGCGCCCATGGCCGGCTGCGCGAGCTGATCACCCATTTCCGAAGCCGGATGCATCCGCAGGGCCTGCAGCACGCGCTGGCCGACGCCGCCCGGGACTTTTCCGAGCGCACCGGCATCGCGCTTGAATTGGCCAACCATGCCCCGGCGCTGCGCCTGTCCGTCGCGAGCGAACTGCAGGTTTTCCACATCGTGCAGGAGGCGCTGGCCAATATCTGGAAGCACGCGAAAGCGAGGCAGGTGTGGGTTTCGCTGTCCGCCGAGAACGGCAGCTGCGAATTGATCGTGGAGGACGACGGCGTGGGCATCGCCGACCCGGCCGCGGCGGAAGGCGCCGATCCCGGACACTACGGCATCGCCATCATGCGCGAGCGCGCCGCCCGACTCGGCGGCGAATTGACCTTCGAGCACTCAGCCGGAGGCGGAACGCGGGTGCGCCTGCGTTTCCCCGAGGCGCAACTTTCGGGCGGGAATGATCGATGAATGACCAGATCAGCGTCGTACTGATCGACGACCATGGCCTGTGCCGCCGCGGGCTCTCGGAACTCCTCGAGCAGCGTGGCGGCATCCGGGTTCTGGGCAACACCGGCAAGCCGGACGAGGCAGTGCGCCTGCTGCGCGAAATGCAGCCCGACGTCGCGGTCATGGACCTGCGAATGTCCCCGACCGACGGCTTCACGCTGATCGCACGCCTGCGCGCCGAAGGCATCGGCACGCCGATCGTGGTGCTCACGATGAGCGATTCGCACGAGGACCTGACGCGGGCCTTCCAGGCGGGCGTACGCGGCTACCTGCTGAAGGACATGGATCCCGACGAGGTGATCGACGCCATCCGCCGCACCGCGCGCGGCGAAGTCGTCGTTGCGCCGATGATGGCGATCAAGCTGGTCGACATGCTGCTTCCGGGCGAGCCGAAGAAATCGCGCGAGAGCTACATGAAGCAGCTGACGCAGCGCGAGCGGGAGATCCTGCACCACCTGTCGAGCGGCAAGAGCAACAAGGCGATCGCCCAGGCGCTGTCGATCAGCCACGACACGGTGAAGCTGCACGTCCGCCACATCCTGTCGAAGCTGGGGCTCGCATCGCGGGTCGAGGCTGCGGTGTTCGCGGTCGAGCACCGCGTCGCGCAGTCGGGCGGCTCGCACCGCGCGTCGGGCTGAGGTCCTGCGGCTTGCGGCCGCAACGGTCCGCCCGACACTCTGCCTGGGGCAGCGGGACAGGGCGGGGCGCCGCGCCCGAAGTCCGTGAACGCCGGCCTGCGGGGCCCGGTGCGGCATCGCTCGAGGACATCCTGCAGGATCCGTTGCGATCGGGCTCGCTCGCCGCACCACCCGCGACGGCCGGCACTCCCACGGGCGCTTCGCCCGCCCCGCCCCGCTGCCCTCGGACCGGTTTGTGCCGATCCGATCTGTGCCGATCCGAAACCGTGGTCCGTCCCGGGTTTCGATGTTCGACCGACGCTGCCGCACCGCCGGGCGCGTGGCGACGGGCTCTCGCGCCAAGGCGCCTGCGGCGCAGTCGTCGTGAAGCGGGTGGGGCGGCAAGCGACCCCGCCTGCCGCGTCAGGTTCCGGATGTCCTCGAGCGCCGGCGCCCCGGGACCCGCTCGACGACGCGGGTGCGACGCCGAAGCCTTGGGCGAGAGCCCGTCACCGCGTGCCTCGCACCGAAGTGCGCACGCCGGAAGCAGACGCGAGGGATGGTGCTGCTATGCGATCAGCGTCGCCGGATCGTGCCAGGCGTACCCCAGCGCGTCGGCGACCGGCCGGCAGGTCACCTTGCCTTCGGCGACGTTGAGCCCCTGCAGCAGATGCCGGTCGTCGGCGAGCGCGCGCTTCCACCCCTTGTCCGCCAGCGCGACCACGAACGGAAGCGTCGCGTTGTTCAGCGCATAGGCCGAAGTTCGGGGCACCGCGCCCGGCATGTTGGCAACGCAGTAGTGAACGACGCCTTCGACGACGAACGTCGGATCGGCATGCGTCGTCGGGCGCGAGGTCTCGATGCAGCCGCCCTGGTCGATCGCGACGTCGACGACCACCGACCCAGTCTGCATCGCAGCGATCATCGCCCTCGATATCAGTCTCGGTGCGGCAGCCCCGGCCACCAGCACCCCGCCGATCACGAGGTCGGCGGCGAGGACATGGCGCTCGATCGCCTCGGCCGTCGAGTACACCGTCTGCAGCGCAGGACCGTAATGCGTCCACAGCCGCGTCAGGACCTCGGCGTTGCGATCGAGCACGGTGACGCGCGCGCCCATGCCCAGCGCGATTTCGATCGCGTGCGTCCCGACCACGCCGCCACCGATGACGACGACCTGCGCAGGCGCGACGCCAGGCACGCCGCCGAGCAGCACGCCCTTGCCACCGTGCGGCTCCTCGAGGTGATGCGCGCCCACCTGGACCGCCAGCCGACCGGCGACCTCGGACATCGGCGCGAGCAGCGGCAGGCCGCCCGATGGCGAGGTCACGGTCTCGTAGCCGATGCAGATCGCACCGCTGTCGACCAGATCTCGCGTCTGCGCGGGATCGGGGGCGAGATGCAGGTAGGTGAACAGCACCTGTCCTGGCCGTAGCTGCCTGCGCTCGCCAGCCTGCGGTTCCTTGACCTTCACGATCATGTCGCAGGCGGCGTACACCTCGGCGGCGGTGGCAGCCACGGTCGCCCCTTCGCGAGCGTAGCGCGCGTCGTCGGTCCCGATGCCGGCCCCTGCATCGTGCTCGACCAGGACCTGATGCCCGCGCTGCGCCAACTCGCGCACGGAACCCGGCGTCAGCCCGACGCGGTTCTCGAAAACCTTGATTTCCTTCGGAACGCCGATGCGCATGGAGGATGGCCCGCGCCGGAGGAAGCTCCGGCCCCTTGATCAGGCGCCGCAGGGACGCTACAAAGGCATATTATCGAATCTTTGCGCGGCCGGCCGCTTTCGCTGCCCGCGCTACCGGAGATCACGATGGGTCACGCCGAATTCACGCTACGCAACCAGCCCTCGCAGCCCACGATCTCGCTGGACGAGTTGTGGATGCCTTTCACGCCCAACCGCGACTTCAAGGCCGATCCGCGGATCGTCGTGCGCGCCGAAGGCATGTACTACTGGAACGACCGCGGCGAGAAGATCATCGACGCATCGTCCGGCCTCTTCTGCGTGGCCGCAGGGCACGGCCGCCGGGAGATCGCCGAGGCCGTGCACCGCCAGCTCTCCGAACTCGATTTCGTCGCGCCGTTCCTGCGCGCGCACCCGAAGAGTTTCGAGCTCGCGTCGCGTGTCGCCGAGCTGACGCCGGGCGACCTCAACCGCGTCTTCTTCGTGAATTCGGGATCGGAATCGGTCGACACGGCGATGAAGGTCGCTCTCGCCTACCACCAGGCGCGCGGGCAGTCGGGCCGCACGATGTTCATCTCCCGCGAGCGCGCCTATCACGGCGTCAATTTCGGCGGCGTCGCGCTGTCGGGCATCGTCAACAACCGCCGCAGGTTCGGACTCGGCGTGCCCGGCGTGGCGCACATGCGCCACACCCACCTGAAGGAGAACCTGTTCACCCCCGGCGAGGGTGCGCATGGCGCCGACCTCGCCGACGACCTCACGCGGTTCGTCAATCTCTACGGCGCCGAGAACATCGCCGCCTGCATCGTCGAGCCGATCGCCGGCTCGACCGGATGCCTGGTCCCGCCGAAGGGGTACCTCGCACGCCTGCGCCAGATCTGCGACGCCCACGGCATCCTGCTCGTGT
>DATGDG010000405.1:0-2930 GCA_035311025.1 Casimicrobiaceae bacterium | reverse complement strand
CCATCGGGTGGACATCGCGCCGGAAGCCGCGCATGAAGAACTGCATCTGCTCGTTGACCATCGTGTGCTTGATCACGCGCCCGCCGAAATCCTGCTTCTGCGCGACGTTCGGCAGCTCGCCGTAGAGCAGCAGGTGGCAGAGCTCGAGGAAGTCGCAGCTGACCGCCAACTCCTCGATCGGATAGCCGCGGTAGAGCAGCTCGCCCTTGTCGCCGTCGATGTAGGTGATCGCGGAGCTGCAGGCCGCCGTCGACATGAATCCGGGGTCGTAGGTGAACTTGCCGGTTCGCGAGTACAGAGAACGGATGTCGATCACGTCGGGGCCGACCGTTCCGGGAAGGACCGGGAAGGTGGCGGAAGGCGATCCGTCGGAAAAACTCAGGGTGGCTGTGCGGTCGGTCATCGTGCGTCCTTCGGTTCCAGATTGCGGCCGGGTGCAGCACCCGGGTCGGTCCTCCGACGGCGCTCGTGCGGCACCTTCAGATCGATCTCAGGCGGTCGAGCAGTGGGCGAACCCAGGGGTCCGCCGGCTCGGCGCGCCCTGCGATCAGATCCCACAGGGCGTTGTCGGGCAGGTCCAGCAGCGCATCGAGTTGCGCGATGTCGTCCTCGGTGAGCGTCGTTCCTTCGGCATCGAGGAAGCGGGCGAGCACCAGGTCGTTTTCCAGCATCCCGCGCCGACAGCGCCAGCGCAGGCGGGCGAATCCATGCCGGTCTCCCGTCACGCGCAGCCGGCCCCGGGCTCACACCGCCCGCTTGACGATCATCGTCTTGATGTTCCCGATCGCGAGGGTCGGATTGAGCCCTTTCGGGCAGACGTCGACGCAGTTCATGATCGAATGACAGCGGAACAGCCGGTAGGGATCCTCGAGGTTGTCGAGGCGGGCGTTCAGGTCCCGGTCGCGGCTGTCGGCGATGAAGCGGTAGGCGTTGAGCAACCCCGCGGGCCCGACGAACTTGTCCGGGTTCCACCAGAACGACGGGCACGCCGTCGAGCAGCACGCGCAGAGGATGCACTCGTAGAGTCCGTCGAGGCTTTCGCGGTCCTCGGGCGACTGCAGGCGCTCGCGCTCGGGCGGCGGCTCGTCGTTGACGAGGTAGGGCTTGATCGAGTGGTACTGCTTGAAGAACTGGCTCATGTCGACGATCAGATCGCGGACGACCGGCAGCCCCGGCAGCGGCCGCAGCTCGACGGGTTCCTTCAGTGTCTTCAGGTTGGTGATGCAGGCGAGCCCGTTCCTGCCGTTGATGTTCATCGCGTCCGACCCGCAGACCCCTTCGCGACAGCTGCGCCGGAAGGCGAGCGTGTCGTCGACCATCTTCAGCCGGATCAGCGCGTCGAGCAGCATCCGGTCGTGCGGGTCGAGCGGGATGTCGTAATCCTGATAGCGCGGCTTCGCGTCCTTCTCTGGATCGTATCGGTAGATGCGGAATTTCATGGCGGCGTCAGTAGGTGCGGGCCTTGGGCGGGAATGTGTCGACCGACAGCGGCTTCAGGTTGACCGGCTTGTAGTCCAGACGGTTTCCCTCCCGATACCACAGCGTGTGCTTGAGCCAGTTCGTGTCGTCGCGCTCCGGATAGTCGCTGCGCGCCTGCGCGCCGCGCGACTCGCGGCGGGCCTCCGCCGAGAAGATCGTCGCCTTTGCCGTCTCGATCAGGTTGTCGAGCTCCAGCGCCTCGACGCGGGCCGTGTTGAACGTCCGGCTCCTGTCCGCGATCGCGGTGCGCTGCACCCGCGCCTCGAGCTCCTGCACCTTCCGCACGCCTTCCGACAGGAGCTGCTGGTTGCGGAACACGCCGCAGTGCAGCTGCATCGACTTGCGCAGGTCATCGGCCACCCGCGCGACGCTCTCGCCCGAGGTCGCCGCGTCGAGCCGCGCGAGGCGCGCGAGGGAGAGATCGCCGGCATCCTTCGGCAGCGGCTTGTGCGAGTACGCGGAGAGGTTCTGCCCGACGATGTGATTGCCCGCCGAGCGCCCGAACACCAGCAGGTCGAGCAGGGAATTGGTGCCGAGGCGGTTCGCGCCGTGGACCGAGACGCAGGCGCATTCGCCGACGGCGTAGAGGCCGGGGACCACGGCTGCAGGATCCGCGCCCTGCGGCACGACGACCTGCCCGTGGATGTTGGTCGGGATGCCGCCCATCATGTAGTGGATCGTCGGAACGACGGGGATCGGTTCCCGGATCGGGTCGACGTTCGCGAACTTGATCGCGATCTCGCGGATCGACGGCAGGCGCTTGTTGATCACCTCCGGTCCGAGGTGATCGAGCTTCAGCAGCACGTAGTCCTTGTGCGGCCCGCAGCCCCGGCCCTCCTTGATCTCCTGGTCCATTGACCGGCTGACGATGTCGCGCGATGCGAGGTCCTTGAGATTCGGCGCATAGCGTTCCATGAAGCGCTCGCCCTGCGCGTTCAGCAGGATGCCGCCCTCGCCCCGCACGGCCTCGGTGATCAACACCCCGGCGCCGGCGACGCCGGTCGGGTGGAACTGCCAGAACTCCATGTCCTGCAACGGGACGCCGGCGCGTGCCGCCATGCCCAACCCGTCGCCGGTGTTGATGAAGGCGTTGGTCGAGGCGGCGAAGATGCGCCCGGCGCCGCCGGTCGCGAACATCGTCGCCTTGGCCTCGAGGATCATCACCTCGCCGGTCTCCATCTCCAGTG
This sequence comes from Casimicrobiaceae bacterium, assembly GCA_035311025.1. Classification (GTDB taxonomy): domain Bacteria; phylum Pseudomonadota; class Gammaproteobacteria; order Burkholderiales; family Casimicrobiaceae; genus VBCG01. Next base: position 264 of record DATGDG010000405.1, on the reverse strand, counting down.
CGGTGACGCCCAGCACGTCACCGTCGGCATCGCGGATCAGGTCGAGCGCCATCCACTCGACGAAGAACTGCGTGCGCGCCCGCACGTTGCGCTGGTACAGCGTGTGCAGCATCGCGTGCCCGGTGCGGTCGGCCGCGGCGCAGGCCCGCTGGACCGCCTTCTCGCCGAAGTTCGCCGAGTGCCCGCCGAAGGGCCGCTGGTAGATCGTGCCGTCCGGATTGCGGTCGAACGGCATGCCGAAGTGCTCGAGCTCGTAGACGACCT
>DATGDG010000404.1:0-11134 GCA_035311025.1 Casimicrobiaceae bacterium | reverse complement strand
TACGCACCACCACCACAGGAACGCAATGGACAACAGACAGCCCGCGCGGGCGGAAGTCGCCTCGCTGATGGAACGCATCCTCTACGAGGTGAAGAAGGTGGTCGTCGGCCAGGACCATTTCCTGGAACGCGTGCTGGTCGCGATGCTGGCGCAGGGACACCTGCTGGTCGAAGGGGTCCCCGGGCTCGCCAAGACGCTGACGGTCAAGACGCTCGCGCGCGTCATCCACGGATCGTTCCGCAGGATCCAGTTCACGCCCGACCTGGTGCCCGCCGACCTGGTCGGCACGCGCATCTACAACCAGAAGACCGGCGAGTTCGCGACCTCGCTCGGTCCCGTGTTCACCAACCTGCTGCTCGCCGACGAGATCAATCGCGCGCCCGCCAAGGTGCAGAGCGCGCTGCTCGAGGTCATGCAGGAGTGCCAGGTGACGATCGCCGGCGAGACCCACCGCGTGCCGGAGCCTTTCCTGGTGATGGCGACGCAGAACCCGATCGAGACCGAGGGCACCTATCCGCTGCCCGAGGCGCAGGTCGACCGGTTCATGATGAAGGTGCTGGTCGGCTATCCGAGCGAGGAAGAGGAATTCGTCATCGTCGAGCGCGTCACCGGCGCGGCGCCCGACGTCGCTGCGGTCGCGACGACCGAAGAGCTCGGCGCGCTGCAGCGCCAGTGCCGGACGGGCTACGTCGACCCCTCGCTCGTCCAGTATGCCGTGCGACTCGCGGGCGCGACGCGCGACCCCGCGCGTTACGGCGTTGCCGATGCGTCGAAGTACATCATGTTCGGCGCGAGCCCGCGGGCCTCGATCCACCTGATCGAGGCGGCCCGCGCGCTGGCGTTCCTGCGCGGGCGCAGCTACGCACTGCCCGACGACGTGCGCGACGTCGCCCCCGACGTGCTGCGTCACCGCCTCGTGCTGTCCTACGAAGCGCTCGCCGACGGCGTGACGCCCGACGACCTGGTGCGCAAAGTGATGCAGCGCATCGCCGCTCCCGACAAGCCGCTCGACACCCATGTCCGAATCGCCGCGCAATCCTGAGCGCCTGCTGCGCGCGCTCGAGTGGACGGTGATCCGCCGTCTGGACGGGCTGCTGCACGGGGACTACCGGACGCTGTTCCGCGGCTTCGGGCTCGACCTCGCCGACCTGCGCGAATACCAGTATCACGACGACGTTCGCCACATCGACTGGAACGTGACGGCGCGTCTGGCCACGCCCTACGTCCGCGAATTCCACGAGGATCGCGACGCCACCGCGTGGTTCCTGCTGGACCTCAGCCCCTCGCTCGACTTCGGCTCGCGGGAGACCTCCAAGGCGCAGCTGTCCTTCGATTTCGTCGCGGTCCTCGCGCGCGTGCTGACCCGCCACGGCAACCGCGTCGGCGCGGCGTTCTACGGAGAAACGACCGACACGGTGGTTCCCGCCGGCGGCGGGCGCCGGCACGTGCTGCACATCCTGCAGCGGATGCTCGGCCGGCAGCGTCCCGCCGGCGCCAAGGCCACCGACCTGCGCGAATTCCTCGAAGCGGGGGAACGCCTGATTCCGCGCCGGTCGCTGATCTTCGTCGTCTCGGATTTCATCAGCGTTCGCGGCTACACCGATGTCCTTGCACGGCTTTCGCAACGGCACGAAGTGATCGCGGTGCGACTGCACGATCCGCTCGAGTCGAGGCTTCCCGACCTGGGACTGCTGACGATGCAGGACGCCGAGACCGGCGAGCAGGTGTTCGTCGACACCCACGACCGCGCGTTCCGCAGGCGCTTCGAGCAGGCGGCACAGCGGCGCGAGGCCGCGCTGCGGCGCGTCTTCGTCGACGCGGGCGTGGATGCGCTCGAGCTATCCACCGACGCGGATCTTGCCGACGCGATCCTCCGCTTCGCGGCGATGCGCAAGCTGCGCAGCCGCCTCGCCGCCGGCGCGGTCCTGGCGCAGGCCGAGAGGCCGCGTACCGAAGGGCCGGCGACCAAGGGACCTCGCGATGAGATTCCTGTGGCCTGACCTCCTCTGGCTGCTGCTGTTGGTGCCGCTGCTGGTCGGCGCCTACCTGTGGCTGCTGCGGCGGAAGAAGAAGACTGCGCTGCGCTACGCGAACCTCGCCCTGGTCCGCGAGGCGATGACGTCGGGCGGAGGGGTCCGCCGTCACCTGCCGCCGCTCCTGTTCCTGATCGCCCTGACGCTGCTGCTGATCGCGATCGCCCGTCCTGCGGCGGTGGTCACGCTGCCGACGGACCACGAGACGATCGTGCTCGCGATCGACGTCTCGGGCAGCATGCGCGCCGACGACGTCAAGCCGACCCGCCTCGAGGCCGCCCAGGCCGCCGCGAGGACGTTCGTCAACGAGCAGCCGCGCAACGTCGACATCGGGATCGTGTCCTTCGCCGGGACGGCGGCCGTCGTCCAGGCGCCCACGCAGAACCGCGACGACCTGCTCGCGGCGATCGATCGCCTGCAACTGCAGCGCGCCACCGCCGTCGGCAGCGGCCTGCTCGTCGCGCTGAAGCTGATCGTTCCCGACGTCGAGTTCGATCTCCGGTTCGCAGACCCCCGCGCCACCGGTCGCGACGAGCGGCGCGACCAGCCGCTCTCGGGCAAGCGCGAGTCCGCCAGGACGATTCCCAAGCCGGTGGCCCCCGGCTCGAATGCGTCGGCCGCGATCATCCTGCTGACCGACGGCGCGACGACGACCGGGCCCGACCCCGTCGAAGCTGCACGCATCGCCGCCGACAACGGGGTGCGCGTCTACACGGTGGGGCTCGGCACGCCGGAAGGCGCGATCATCGGCTGGGAAGGCTGGTCGATGCGCGTGCGCCTCGACGAGGAGACCCTGAAGACGATCTCCGGCATCACCCGTGCCGAGTATTTCCGGGCCGGGACGGCCGAGGACCTCGACAAGGTGTACCGCGGGATGAATGCGCGGATGGTCCTGCAGCGCAAGGAGACCGAGGTCACTGCGCTGTTCGCCGCGGCTGCGGCCGTATTCGCCGTCGCCGCGGCGGGCCTTTCGCTCGCCTGGTTCGGCCGCGTGCTGTAAGCCGATTTACGCCGATCGGGGCCTCAGGCCGGTATCGGCACCTCGTGGTACTGCTCCGGCGCGCTTCCGCACACCGGACACTTGGGACTCGGAACCTTGTTCAGGGTCGAGCCACAGGTCTGGCAGACGAAATAGCGCCCGGTCTTGGCGTCGATGGCCTTCGCGACCTGCTCGAACAACATCGGCGAATAGCGCCGGATCTTCTGGATCAGGTCGCGGTGCTGCCGTTCGGACTGCCAGGCGAACGTGACCAGCCTTGCCGCCTCGGCATTTCCCTCCGGCTGGACGCGCTCCAGCGTGCGGGGATAAAGGTCGTCGATCGAGTCGATCTCGTCGTCCACCGCCGCGATGAGATTCTCCTTCGTCGTTCCCCGCTTGATCATTGTCGGGGCGGCTTTCGCCTGGGCGCCGAGCCGCTCGAGCAGGCCCTTGAAATTGCGTGCGTGCACGCCCTCGGAGGCTGCGAACGCCGTGAACATGTAGGCGATGCCCTTGTAGCCTTCCTGGCTTGCCGCTTGGGCGAACGCGACGTAACGCAGATGCGCATCGGTCTCGCGTTGAAACGCATAGCCGATGGCGGCGATGGTTTGCGGGTTCCCCTCCGTCGCCGCAAGTGCCGGCCTGCTCGCCGTCATCGCTGCCGCCAACGCACCCAGCTTTCGCAGAAAGGCGCGGCGACCATCCCCAAAGCTGCGAACACGGATCGCGTCCATCGGCACCTCCGCCGAAAAGGCTAGCATTCCGCGGCCCCGATTTCTTGCGCGTGGTCAATGCCGGGCGTCAGGCAAGCGCGGTCCTGCGGTCGGCCTGTTTCCTACGAAATCGAACACGGCGGGTTCGAACCGAGGCGGGGTCCGTGCGGTTGATTTGGGTCAATGCGACCCGGGCGCCCGGGGCGAGAATGCGCTCGAGGGGGATATTCGAATGCGGATCCTGCCCGGTGCGCTGGTCCTCGGAGGCTCCATCGTACTGGCGGCTTGCGCAGCGACGCCCACCGCACCGAGCGACGTCGTGATTCAGGAGTTGCTGCTGCGGACCGACCCCGCCGGCGCCGCATGTTCCGTGATGCGGCAGGGGGCCGTGGTCGCCTCGGTTGCCTCCACGCCGGGTATCGCCATGGTTCCGAGAAGCAGGGCGCCGATCGACGTCGTCTGCCGCAAAGAGGGCTACCTCGAGCAGGGCGTGACCCTCCCCCTGCTGCCGACCGCCGAGCTCGACTGCGAGCAGGGAGCGACCGTCGGGGAGGCGAGCGCCATGATGGCCTATGGCATGACCATGGCATTCCCGCCGGTCGCGCTGCTGACGATCCCGGCCCTGGCGGTGGCCGGCGCGCGGCGACCCAAACCCGGGCGCCGCTACGCGTACATGACGCCGCCCGAGCTTCTCCTGACGCCGGACACGTTTGCCTCGGAGGCCGCGCGCGACGCGTTCTTCGAGGAGCTCAAGGACAAGCTTCAGGCAGCCGCCGCTGCGCAACTCGCCTACATCGACCAGCATTGTCGCTACTGGCCCTGCACGTCTTCGGACCCGGTGTGCCACGATCCGGTCTGCGAGCGCCAGCGGGGGCGGGTCGACGATCGGCTGAAGAGTCAGCTCGACCAGATCCCTGCATTGCGCGCCCGGGTCCGAATCGTGGTGCCGCCCCAACCCTCCGGGGAGTCGGGCTCGCATTAGCCGGACCCTGTCCGGGACCGACGATGCGCCCCCGCGATCCGGGCGCGTCATCGCCCCGGAGCGCCCGCTCGATTGGCGACAATGGCTCGGGTCGATACTATGGCTACCACATGAGCAAGGCGGCCCTGAATGCGGTCGGCGTGTCCCTGGCCCACGACCTCGAGCCGCGAGGAATCGCCGTCGTCCTCCTTCATCCAGGATCCGTGCGCACCGAGATGACCCGCGGGCACGGCGTCGAGGCGTCTCGCGCTCTTCCGCGTGGGCGACATATCCAGGCTGCGAGCGACTGTAATGGCCGATGAATCCGAGCAGGCGGGACTCCCCGGAGGGTGGGGACGGCCTCCACGACGGCGTCTGATTTCGGGCCTGTTGGTTGGGCTGGTTACCTACGCATTGTTGTTGCTCGCCACGGATGTGAATGGACGATTGCGCTTCATCGCCGCCTGGGACGTTGGCGCGGGCTTCGCCTTGGCGGCGCTGTACTTCGGATTGCGCAACTCCTCCGTCGCGACGATAAGGCGGATTGCGGCGCGCCAGGACGCTGGCAAGTGGGCAGTGCTGGCCCTCTGCCTGCTCGCCGCCGCCGCAAGCCTGGTGGCGATCGCCGGTGAAATGCCGCAGGTCAAGAACGCGACCGGTCTCGAGCAGGTGGCTCGCGTCGTGCTGATGATCTGCACGATCGTCCTGTCCTGGGCATTCATGCATTCGATGTTCGCGCTGCACTACGCGCACGACTACTACCTTGAGGCGGACCTTCCCGCTGCCGAGGCCGGCCCAAGCTCGGAACGCCTGCTCTTCCCAGGGGAACATTCGCCAACCTATGGCGATTTCCTCTACTTTTCGTTCACCATCGGGATGACGTTCCAGACCTCGGACGTGCAGATCGCAGACCCGTACATTCGACGGGTCGTCGCGGCCCACGGCGCCGTCGCATTCTTCTACACGACCGGCATCCTCGCATTGATGATCAATCTGGTCGCAGGCTTGATTTGAACGACGGCCTCGCGCCGGGATTCCTCGGCACCCAGGCACACCGGGATCGAGTGGACCACCCGTCGCCGGCGGGGAGCAGCCCGGTTCGGACCGGTGCCATCGGTGCCCATTGCACTGACTGCAAGCGATCGCACCCCTCTGGCCATGCAACTTCTGGACGATCGCGGACCTAACCACTGTGACCCGATCGACTGAGGTTTCCGGCGGCACAGCCGATCGGGGCCGCGCCTCCGGGCAGAAGATCAGGCGACATTTCCGCAATCGAGCCCCAATCGGCAGGCAACACGGAGGGACCGGGCGTAGCGCCGGGCGACCATGGTGGCGAATCGCAATCGACTCGACGACGGTGACAGCCGGTCATTTCCCTCGAGAGTGTTCGGAGCGTAACTGGTCGGAACGGCGCTGCTCGTCGCCGTCGAGCTCTCGTTCGTGATTCTCGATTTCGGTCAGGGCAGCCCGGTACTGACGTTGCTGCCGGGCGTCCCTTCGCGGCGCGTGGTTACCGGATTCCTCTTCGGCACGACCGGGGCGGCGATTGCGCTTTCGCCCCTCGGCAAGGAAAGCGGGGCCCACATCAATCCGGTGGTCACGCTGGCCTTCTGGCTGATGGGTCGGATGAGAGCCCGCCACGCCTTGGCCTATGTCGCGTGCCAGCTCGTCGGCGCGATCATCGGCGCCTTACCGCTGCTCGCGTGGGGGGCGATGGGGCGAAGCGTCGCGTATGGGGCAACCGTGCCTGGTGCCGCGTACGGTGCCGCCTGGGCACTGCTGGGCGAAGTAGTCACGACCTTCGCACTGATCTTCGGATTGTTCTTCTTCCTCCGACATCGATCCCTGCGGGCGCATGCACCACTTCTGTTTCCGCCGCTCTACGCGATCATGGTCTGGCTTGAAGCCGGCGTCTCCGGGACCAGCACCAATCCCGCCCGCAGTCTCGCCCCGGCGGTGATCGCGGACGAGTGGCATGGATGGTGGATCTACTGGCTCGGTCCCTTGATCGGCACGCTTTTGGCGATCGCCGTCCATCGCCGGGTTGGCAGGCGTTGGCTGCAGATCGAAGTCGCCAAGATCCACCACTTCGAGCACGATCGTTACGGCTTGTTTCGCTATCGAGCGCCATGACCTCGGCGACATCGTCGACGGCACCGTCTGCCGCGTTCACGCACCCGACCTGGGCCCCCGCCCGCAAGGACATGGTGGGCACGAGCCTCGGCTCGTCGCGCCTGTGGTTCACCGTTGCAGAGGGAATCCTCACCGAAGTCTATTACCCGCGGATCGACATCCCCCAGATCAAGGATCTGGGATTCATCATCGCCGATGACCGCGGTTTCTGGGTCGAACTGCGCCGCCTCGGAAACTATCGGGTCACCCTCCCCTCTCCCGGCGTGCCGGCGGTAGAGATCGTCCATCGTCATCCGCGCTTCGTCTTCACGCTGCACATCTGTCCTTCGCAGCAGCGCGACGTCCTCCTGATGCGCTGCCGTCTGGACGGCGACGAGGGCCTGAAGCCTTACGCGCTGCTGGCGGCGCGGCTTGGCGGCGATGGCGAAAACAATCTGGCAGCGGCGGCCTCGCACAACGGCCGCTCCGTGTTGTGGGCGGAGCAGGGACCGTTCGGGCTCGCCCTGTCGGCAACAGGCGCAAACGCCGCCGACGCCTGGGGACGTTGCTCGGTCGGCTGTCTCGAAGTCAGCGACGGATGGCAGGACTTCAACCGCCACGGACGCATGACCTGGCAATACACGACGGCGGGACCCGGGGCAGTCGCCATGATGGGCGAACTCCCCGCGCAGGCGACGCTCGCGCTCGGCCTCGCCACGAGCAAGGAAGCAGCGGCGACGCTCGCGGTGTCGAGCCTGCTGGAAGACTTTTCGGCAGCGTGGAACGCGCAGTGCCGTGCCTGGGAAGCGTGGCTGTCGCGGAGCCGGCGTCCGGCCCTGCGTGATGATGTCGATCGCATGCTCGCGATGTCCGCGGCCGTGCTCAAGATCCATCAGGATCGGACCTATGTCGGCGCCGCCGTGGCGAGCCTGTCGGTTCCGTGGGGGGACAGCAGCCAGAGCCGCGGTGGCTATCACCTGGTCTGGTCGCGCGACCTGGTCGAGACCGCCGGCGCGCTGGTCGCGATGGAGGCGTATGACGACGCGCGCGACGTGATGCGCTACCTCGTGGCGACGCAGCAGCCGGATGGCCACTGGCTCCAGAACCAGTGGCTGGGCGGCACGGCATTCTGGCAAGGCATCCAGCTCGACGAGACGGCGTTTCCCGTTCTTCTGGCGTCAGCCCTGCGGGAGCGCGGCGTCATCGATGGAATTCCTGTCGCCGACAGCATCAAGCGCGCCGTGGGATTCATCGTGCGCGAAGGCCCGGCGACCGGGCAGGACCGGTGGGAGGAGGATGCCGGTGTCAATGCGTTCACGCTTGCCGTCGCCATTGCGGCTCTCGTCGAGGGCAGCGCATTTCTCGACGACGGGGCGCGAGACTTCGCGCTTCGCCTGGCCGACTACTGGAATGCGCGGCTGGAACGCTGGACGTATGTCCGCGATACCCCGCTCGCGCGCCAGTTCGGCGTCGACGGTTACTACGTTCGCACCTCGCCCGTCGACGCGCTGACGCGCCGCGGCACCCTGTCCGAGCGCGTGGCCATCAAGAACCTGAGCTGCGATCCGGACTTGCCGGCCAATGCGCAGATTGCCACCGATTTTCTGCAATTGGTGCGCTTCGGGTTGCGGAGCGCGGATGATCCTTGCATCCGCGACAGCCTGAAGGTCGTCGATGGCTTGCTGAAAACGGATACGCCGAGTGGTCCGGTCTGGCACCGCTACAACGATGACGGTTACGGGGAACATGACGACGGCAGTCCCTTCGACGGCACGGGGCGGGGGCGAGGATGGCCGCTGCTCACGGGCGAGCGAGGGCATTACGCGCTGTCGGCGGGTGAGAGCGCCCAGCCTTACCTGGATGCCATGATGGCGATGAGCAGTCCATTGGGACTGATTCCCGAGCAGGTATGGGACGGTGATGCAGTCGCCCGCTATGACCTGGTGCCGGGCAAGCCCAGCGGCTCAGCGATGCCCCTGGCCTGGGCGCACAGCGAGTTCGTCAAGCTGTGCTACAGCCACGTGCTGGGCAGGCCGGTGGACCGGCCGATGGCCACATGGGCGCGCTATCGCGGAATTCGCCCCAAGGTCGACTTCGACATCTGGGGGCCCACGACCCGGCCCCAGCGTCTGCGCGCGGGCAACACGCTTTGCATCGCGCTCAAGGCGCCGGCACGCGTGCATTGGGGCCTGAACGGCTGGCGAGAGGTCCGCGACGTCGACACGCGTGATACGGGCCTGGGCGTCCACTGCGTCGATCTCCCGGTCTCGGGGCTGCTGCCCGGCGAGACCGTCCACTTCACCTTCCTTTGGCTCGACACCCAGGCGTGGGAAGGCCAGGACTACCAGATGCTGGTGGCCATCGACTGAAAGGAGACAACCGGCATGATACCGATCGATCTCAAAGGCCGGCGGGCGCTCATCACCGGCGGCGATTCCGGACTCGGGGCCGCGACCGCAAAGTCCCTGGCGCAAGCGGGCGCGGACATTGCGATCGCGTATCGCGATGAACCGCAGAACGCCGAAGGAGTCGCGGCCGCGGCCCGCGCCTACGGGGGCAAAGTCGCCATTGTCCGGCTCGCCGACGTCGCGAGCGAAGCCGACGTGATGGCACTCTTCGGATGGATGGACCAGGAATTCGCCGGTGTCGACATTCTCGTCAACAATGCCGGAATCGATGGTCATCGCGCGTTGTGCGCGGAAGACGCGCCCGCGGATTGGCGCCGGGTGATCGATGTCGACCTGCTCGGTCCTTACCACTGTACGCGCGAAGCGATCGCGCGCATGCGCAAGCAGGGTCGAGGCGTCATCATCAACACGACCTCCGTCCACGAGTTCATTCCATGGGCGGGATACTCGGCCTATACCAGCGCCAAGGCGGGACTGAGCATGTTCAGCAAGACGCTGGCCCAGGAGGTGGCCGCGCTGGGCATTCGAGTGATTGCCATTGCCCCAGGTGCGATCAAGACGCCAATCAACGCGAATGTCTGGCAAGACCCCAAGGGGCTGGCCGATCTCGATGCGAAGATTCCCATGGGTCGCGTCGGCGAACCCGACGAGATCGGTCATGCAGTCGCCTTCCTGTGCAGCGATCTGGCGAGCTACATCACCGGCATCACGGTTGCCGTCGATGGCGGCATGCTGCTCTATCCGGATTTCCGCCGCGGCGGTTGACCGGCACGACATTCGGCGATCCGCTCGGCTGCCTCGACATTCAATATCTTCTGCTATGTGCGACAGCGAACAGATTGTGTTCCGAGGAACGCAAATAATGGCCTTGGTCGCGAAGGTCCGCGACGATCGGTGACAGCGCAAGCGACCGATCCCACAAGGAGATCCGAATGATCGAGAAAATTGTCGTTCCTCTGCTGGCCGCAATGTTCGTCGTCGGCTTCTCTGGCGCGCTTGCAGGCTGCAATACGATGGCTGGTGCAGGCAAGGATATCCAACAGGGAGGCCAGTCGATTCAGAATGAGGCGAACGAACACAAGAGCAACAATTGATGGCGAGCCAATGACCGGGGAGGGGTTGCTCTCGAACCGATCCTCGACGGTCGCGGGTGGACTCGAAGCGGCCAGCCTTGCGCGCGATTGACGCGCGCCCCTGAAGATTCAGAACGAGAAAGCCGTTAAGACCCTCAATGCTTCCCGGCCGCCGGGAATTCCCGCCTCCCGTTTCGAGTCCGCCCGGGCCCTACATCAACCTTCGCGACGCGCAGGGCAACGAGTCCATTTGCCGGGTCGGTGGCACCGACCGCATCGCCTTGGACGAGTGAACCAGCAAGCTGACGTGACTACGGCCGCGCGCACTCGTGCGCGCGGCTGGAACGAGAGCGTGCTGCGGTTGGAGTTGCCGCCCGTCGCGTGTCGCGATGCGGCGCCGGCCCGGGTCAGCGCACGACGACGACCGCGACCTTGGCGTCGTGCAGGACCTTGTACGCAACCGAGCCGATCAGCGCCGCGCCAAGGGGCCGCAGGCCGCGCGAGCCGATGACGATCTCGTCGACACCGAGCTTGGTTGCCTGCTCGAGTATGGTTGCGGCCGGTTCACCCGTCACCGCAAGTCTTTCGACTTCGGTTTTCTGATCGAACTGACCGGCGCCTGCGTCCAGGACCTCTCTGCTGACGTCCTCACGCACGTCCGACACGGTTTCGATCGACGAAAGCGCCCCGACCTCCCAGGCCATCACCGGCTTCTCGACATGCAGCAGGTAGATCTTGCAGGGCGCGCTCATCGCACGTCGCGCTGCATAACCCAGCGCGCGCCGCGAGTGCTCCGAACCGTCTGTGGCGACGAGAATTCTGTACATACACGGCCCAACGCTGCTGAAAGAG
>DATGDG010000403.1:0-5440 GCA_035311025.1 Casimicrobiaceae bacterium | reverse complement strand
ATGGCCGTCCGGCGGTCCGCTGGGCCGTTCATCGCGTCCGCCACCGCGCATGGGTTGTGCGAGAGCGCGCGCTTCGAGACAATGTCATCGTGACCACGTCGACGCTTCACCGCCTTGCGCGTGCATCGAGGACGCTCGCGGCGTGCCTTCTGCTCATCGCATCGGCGGCGGCGTTCGGCCAGTCCGACGCCGATTTCCTCGCTGCCCGCGCCGCCTTTGATCACCGCGACTGGCGCAAGCTCGATGCACTCGCTCCGTCGCTCGCCGGTCATCCGCTGGCGCGGTATGTCGAGTTCTGGCAGATCGATTCCCGGATCGACACCGCCAGCGTGCAGGCGGTCCACGACTTTCTGGCGCGCTACCCGGACGGACCGGTTGCCGATCGCCTGCGTGTGGACTGGCTGAAATCCCTCGGCAAGCGCGGTGACTGGACGAATTTCGCCGTCGACTATCCGCCGCCGTCGGGCGAGGATGCCGAGCTCAAGTGCTACGGAATCCAGTTCCGCTGGCAGCGCGACGGCGCAAGTGCGCTGCTCGCCGCCAAGCCTCTGTGGTTCACCGGCAGGACCACCCCCGATTCCTGCGAGCCGCTGTTCGCCGCGCTGATTGCGAGCGGCGACCTGACGCTCGCCGACCGTCGCGAACGTTTTCGGCTGGCGACGGCGGCGGGCAACCTTCGCCTTGCCCATGCGCTTGCCGGCGACATGCCCGGCAAGCAGCGGATCACGCCAGCCGAATTCGCCGCCGTCGATCGCGATCCGCTGCGCGCTGTCGAGAAAGGCCAGTTCTCGCTGAAGACGCCTGCTTCGCGCGAGCTTGCGCTCTACGCACTCGATCGCGCGGCCCGCAAGGATGCCGCTGCGGCCCGCGATGGCTGGCTCAAGTGGCGGGGCCGGATCGACCGGGCCGACCGCAACTACGGCAACCTGCGGATCGCCTATTACGGAGCTCGCCAGCTCGATCCGCGGGCCAACGACTGGTTCAAGGACGTCCGGGACGTCGGGCCGGACGGTCAAGCGCAAGGCGACTCCCGGAGCGACGTTCTCGGCGCCCAGGACTGGCGCGCCTGGCGCGTGCGAGCCGCGCTGCGGGCGCAGGCATGGGACGACGTCGCCAGAGCCATCGATGCGCTGCCCGCCGAAGAACAGCAGCAGCCGGCGTGGCGTTACTGGCGCGCGCGCGCACTGGTGGCCGCCGACCGGACCGACGAAGCGAGCACCCTGTACAGCGGCCTCCTGGGTGACCTCCACTACTACGGACTGCTCGCCGCCGAAGCACTGGGCCAGGGCGCGTCGCAGATCGCTGCGCTGAAGCGCGCTGACACCGCCAGGCCCGATGCCGCGGCGCTCGATGCCTTCGCCGCGCGCCCGTCGGTGCAGCGCGCAGTCAAGCTCGCCCAATTCGACATGCGGCTGGATTCGTTGCGCGAATGGAATTGGGCGATCCGGGGGCTCGACGACGACGCCCTGCTGGTGGCCGCAGAATATGCGCGGCGCGCCGGACTCTACGACCGGGCGATCAACACCGCCGAGCGGACGTCGACGCGTTTCGACTTCGCGCTTCGCTACCTGACGCCCTACCGCGCCGAATTCGGAGCCGCGGCGCGCGACCAGGGCATGGACGAGGAGCTGTTGTACGGCATCGCGCGGCAGGAATCGCGCTTTGTCGCCAACATCGTCTCCGGTGCGGGGGCGGTGGGGCTGATGCAGCTGATGCCGGGTACCGCGCGCTGGATCGCACGGCAGCTGGCCCGCGACGACTACAGTCCCGAGGGGATCTCGGACGTTGGCCTGAATACCCAGTTCGGGGCCTTCTATTTCAGGTACTGGCAGGACCGTCTGGAAAGCCTCCCCGCGCTGGCGGCGGCGGCCTACAATGCAGGTCCGCGGCGCGCGCAGTCCTGGCGGCCCGCGTCGGGCGCGCTGGAAGGCGCCATCTGGGTCGAGACGATCCCCTTCAACGAGACACGCGATTACGTGAAGCGAGTGCTCGCTAACACGATGCTGTATACCCACGCACTCGATCGTCCCTACGTCCGGTTGACCGAGCGACTCGGCATCGTCAGCTCGGGTTCGGACGATGGGCCCGATCTCGCGGCGCGAAATCCATGACCGCCGCACGCCAGCGCGTTCTTCTGCTGGGCGGCAGTGGTTTCGTCGGGCGCCACCTCGCCGCGAAGCTCGCTGCGGCCGGGCAGGAGGTCGTCGTCGTCACCCGTCGCCGTGAGCGCGCGCGCCATCTGTTGCTGCTGCCGACGGTCGAGGTCGTCGAGGGCGATCCCTACGACCGCGCGGCGCTCGCCCGCTGCGCCGCGGGCGCGACCGCCGCCGTCAACCTCGTCGGCGTCCTTCACGAGCGCGGCCGGCAGTCGTTCGAGCGCGCGCACGTCGAGCTGCCCGGTTTGCTGGTCGCCGCCTGCAAGTCCGAAGGCATCGCGCGGGTGCTGCACATGAGTGCGCTGGGGGCCACTGCCGATGCACCGAGCCGCTACCTGCAGACCAAGGCGGCCGGCGAGGCCGTGATCGCCGGCTCGGGGCTCGCATGGACGCTGTTCAGGCCCTCGGTGATCTTCGGCCCCGAGGACACGTTCCTCAATCTCTTCGCGAAACTCGTCCGCCTGCTGCCGGTGATCGCGCTGGCAGGTGCCGATGCCCGCTTCCAGCCGGTGTATGTCGGCGACGTCGCCGCGTGCATGGCTGCGGCGCTTGACGACGACGAAACCTCGGGCCAGCGTTACGACCTCTGCGGTCCCCGCGTCTATACGCTGGAGCAGCTCGTGCGCTACGTCGGCGAGGTTGTCGGCGCGAAGCGCCCGATCCTTCGGCTGGGTCCGGCGCTGTCGTCGCTGCAGGCGCGGGTGATGGAGTGGCTGCCCGGGCCGCTGCTGACCCGCGACAACCTGCGGTCGATGCAGCGCGACAACGTCTGCGATTGCCCGTTTCCCTCGCGCTTCGGCATCGTGCCGTCGGCGATCGAGGCGATCGCCCCCGGCTGGCTTGCGCCGGCGTCGCGGATCAGCCGCTTCGACACCTATCGCGAGCAAAGCGGTCGCTGATGGTGCGGGCGCTGCCGCCCCCGGTGCGTGTCTATCGCGTCGGCGGCTCGGTGCGGGACGAACTCCTCGGGCGCGCAGCCGGCGATCGTGATTTCGTCGTCGTCGGCGCGACCCCCGAACTGATGGTCGCCTCGGGCTACACGCCGGTGGGCAGGGATTTTCCGGTGTTCCTGCACCCGGCCACTCGCGACGAATACGCGCTCGCGCGCACCGAGCGCAAATCCGGCCGCGGGTATCGCGGTTTCCGTTTCTTCGCCACGCCCGGAGTCACGCTCGAGGACGACCTGCGGCGGCGCGACCTGACGATCAACGCGATGGCGCGCGCCGACGACGGGACGCTGATCGATCCGTACGGAGGCGAAGCCGACCTGCGCGCGGGCGTGCTGCGCCACATCTCCCCCGCCTTCGCCGAGGACCCGTTGCGGGTGCTGCGCGTCGCGCGCTTCGCCGCCCGCTTCGCGTTCCGGATCGCGCCATCGACGATGGCCCTGATGCGCGAGATCGTGGCGGGCGGCGAGCTCGCGACCCTCGCCCCCGAGCGCGTGTGGCAGGAGCTCGCGCGGGGGCTGTGCGAAGCGCATCCGTCGCGGATGCTCGCGTCCCTTCGCCGCTGTGACGCGCTGCGCGCGCTGGTTCCGCAAATCGATGCGCTGTACGCGTCCTCCGGCGAGGCGCTGCGCTCGCGCGGCGGCGCCGGCAGGCGCCTCGAACGTGCGCTCGACCTCGCCGCCGCCGGAGGATTGCCCCTTGCGGCGCGCTACGCGATCCTCGTGCAGCAGCCTGCCGACGCCCGGGGGCCGCCGCCCGGTCCGCGGACCGCGGCATCGACCCGCAGCGCCGTTGCGCGCGCCGGCGCGATCTCCCTACGCCTCAAGGTGCCGATCGAGTGCCGCGACGCCGCGCGGCTTCTCGCGCGCTGGCATCCTGCGCTCGCGGCTGCGCAGCGCCTCACGCCCGCGCAACTGCTCGACCTGCTGTCGGCTGTAGACGCCCTGCGGCGGCCCGAGCGTCTCGAGACGGTGCTCGCCGCGAGCCGCGCCCTGTCGATTGCCGAACGTGGTCGCGATCGCCGTCGCGACGGCGCTGCCGCGGCCCATGTGCGCGCGGCGCTCACGGTAATCAGGAAGGTCGACGCCGCATCGGTCGCCCGGCAGGCACGGGCGGATGCCGGAGGCGGTTCGGCCCGCTCGGCTGCGATCCCGAGGGCCTTGCGCGCGGCGCGGATCGCCGAACTGCGGAAATGGCTGCGTAGCGTCGCTCAGATCCGGTAGGCGATCGTGCGCATGACGTCGGCGGCGACGCGCATCGCGGCGCGGATCGGCAGCGGCAGGGGCGCCGCACCGGCTTCCTGGGCCATGGCGCCGTGGCGCGCCTCGTCGTCGCGCATCTGCTCGACGATCGCGCGGCTCTTGGCATCGCCGCCCGGCAGCCGGTCCATGTGCGAGGTCAGGTGCTCCTCGACCTGGCGCTCGGTCTCGACGACGAACCCGAGGTTGACGCGATCGCCTGCGATCCCGGCGAGCGTGCCGATCGCGAACGATCCCGCGTACCACAGGGGATTGAGCAGCGACGTCCGCTTGCCGAATTCGTCGAGCCTCGCCTGCGTCCACGCCAGATGGTCCTCTTCCTCGCGCGCCGCCTGCGCGAAACGCTCGCGCAGTTCCGGGTCGCGCGCCACCAGGGCCTGCGCCGAATAGAGCGCCTGCGCACACACCTCGCCGGTGTGGTTGACGCGCATCAGGCCGGCCGCGTGTGCAACCTCGTCCGGCCGCAGGTCGGCGTCGGGCATATTCGCGCCCGGGCTCGGACGGCCAGGCGCGACGGCACCCGACAGCGTGTGCAGCGCGCGGTCGAAAGCGATGATCAGGGAATCGAGCATCCGGCGATGCTAAACAATTGCGGCCCGCGGCGCCATGCCCTCGGGATGCGAGGGCCGAAAGCACAACGGGCGCCCGAAGGCGCCCGCTGCGAAGGATTTCCCGGACTCGCCGGGATCGCCGTGTTACTTAGAACAGGTGGATCATGCCCAGCACCAGACCCTTGGGATCGCCACCCCTGGCGACCGGGTACGGGTTGATGTTGAACACGTATGCGGCATTGTTGTCGTTCCTGATCTCCGTGTAGCCGCCGTAGATCGACGTGCGCTTCGACAGCGGATACGTGTAGGTCAGCTCCCAGTGATCCGCCTTGGTCCCGTTGCCTTTGCAGATCGCACCAACGCAGGACAGAAGTGCACTGCCGCTCGAGGCAAAATCCGGAGCGCTGCCCTTGCCGTCGTTCGCGTGCCCCCAGAACGCGTAGAAGCTGCCGGGGCCGGCCGGAACGATGGCGCTGATGCCCCAGAAGTCACGCTTCAGGTCGGTCGACGACGTGACGTCGTACTTG
>DATGDG010000402.1:0-4356 GCA_035311025.1 Casimicrobiaceae bacterium | reverse complement strand
CCTGCTGCACGACAAGAAGATCTCGAACATCCGCGACCTCCTGCCGGTGCTCGAGCAAGTCGCGAAATCCGGCAAGCCGCTGGTGATCGTCGCCGAGGACGTCGACGGCGAGGCGCTGGCGACGCTGGTCGTCAACAACATCCGCGGCATCCTCAAGACCGTTGCAGTCAAGGCGCCGGGGTTCGGTGATCGTCGCAAGGCGATGCTCGAAGACATCGCGATCCTGACCGGCGGCACGGTGATCGCCGAGGAACTGGGCCTCAAGCTCGAGAACGCGACGCTGAAGGACCTGGGCCGCGCCAAGCGCATCGAGGTCGCCAAGGAAGACACGACGGTCATCGACGGCGCCGGCGAGAAGGCTGCGATCGAGGCGCGGGTGAAGAACATCCGCAAGCAGGCCGAGGAAGCGACCTCCGACTACGACAAGGAAAAGCTGCAGGAGCGCGTGGCCAAGCTGGCGGGCGGTGTGGCCGTCATCAAGGTCGGTGCGGCGACCGAAGTCGAGATGAAGGAGAAGAAGGCCCGCGTCGAGGACGCGCTGCATGCGACCCGTGCGGCCGTCGAGGAAGGGATCGTGGCGGGCGGCGGTGTCGCCTACCTGCGCGCCCGCGCCAACCTGAAGAACATCAAGGGTGCGAACCCCGACCAGGACGCAGGCATCAAGATCGTGCTGCGCGCGGTCGAGGAACCGCTGCGCCAGATCGTCGCCAACGCCGGTGAAGAGCCGTCGGTCGTGCTGAACAAGGTTGCCGAAGGCAAGGGCAACTTCGGGATGAACGCGGCCACGGGCGAGTACGGCGACATGGTCGAGATGGGCGTGCTCGATCCGACCAAGGTGACGCGCTACGCGCTGCAGAACGCCGCGTCGGTGGCGGGCCTGATGCTGACGACCGATGCGATGGTCGCGGAGCTGCCGAAGGACGAAAAGGCAGCGATGCCCGGCGGCGGCATGGGTGGCATGGGCGGCATGGGCGACATGGACATGTGATCGCCTTCGCTCCAGGAAGCGAGAAAAGCCCGCGGCAACGCGGGCTTTTTTTTCGATCCGTTGGCGAAATGCATTAAACTAGTCTTGACAAGGCTGAATTGGCGCAAAACAGCAATGCTTATGCCTCGGTCATCTTCGGCGGCGATTCCCCAGGCTCCAAGGCTGTCGTCTACATGACGTCCGGGATCATCTTCGCCCTCGCCATCGGGCTGCTCGCGATCGTCATCGCGATCGGATTCATGCGTCGCAACCGCGAAGCCTCTGGCGACGGCAGGTCGGCGGCCGACGGACCCACGGCGCTGGCGCAGTGGACCGAAGGCGAGACCACGCGCCTGCTCTCGTCGGCCGAGGTCCCGGGGCTCTACCTGCTGCGTCCGCGCTTCCTCTCCAAGTCGGAGGGTGCGGTCTTCCTGCTGCTCAAGGCCGCCTTTCCGCGCCACGAGATCTTCGCGCGCGTCCGGCTCGCCGACGTCCTGCAGGTCAAGATCGGCCCGCAGGGCATGGAACGCCTGCGGGCGTTTCGCAAGATCGCCAACCAGCATGTGGGCTTCGTCATCTGCGATCGCGACATGACGATCGTCGCCATCGTCGACACGCGCGAGCCCGACCAGGTGATCGACCCGCGCGACCAGAAGCTCGAGACGATCAAGCAGCGCTGCCTCCAGGCCGCCCAGGTGAAATACGTGTGCGTCTATCCGCCGCAGTTGCCGCGGTACCGCGAGCTTCGCGACCAGATCCTCGGCCCGGCCGCCGACATGATCTGACGGACGGCGTCGCAGCCGAGGGCGCTCCTCCCGGCTACATCAGGTAGTTCAGGTAGACCCACAGCACGATCAATGCGCCGACGATCGACAGGAACCACCCCGCCGGATGGAACCTGCCGTCGGGCGAGCGGAAGATGAGCCCGCCGATCACGCCGCCGACCAGCGAGCCGATGACGCCGATGAGGCTGGTCATCCAGAATCCCAGGTGCACCGCGCCCGGATAGATGAATCGCGCGATCAGCCCCACGATGAATCCGACGATGATCATCGAGATGATGTGAAAAAGCCCCACGGGAACCTCCTTCGAGCCGGGTTGGCGCCGGGACCGGCGCGCACGACAGCGTAGCATCGCGTCGCCCTCGCGTGTAAGGGGATCCCGCAAGGCGGCCAGCCGGCGCCCGATCGGCCGCCGACGGACACCGCCGATCGTGCGGCGGCCCGCAGCCCGCACTGACAGCCGGGAGCGAGTTCGCTACCATCAACTTCCGACTCACGGAACGAAACCGGCCGCGTGCGAATCCTGGTGGCAGAAGACGATGCGCTGCTCGGCGATGCGATCGCGAAGCATCTCGCCCGGGTCGGTCACGCGGTCGACTGGGTGCGCGATGGGGCTGCCGCCGACCGGGCGCTGCGCGCGCAGAACTTCGACCTGATCGTCCTCGACCTCGGGCTGCCGCGCGTGAGCGGACGCGAGGTGCTTTCGCGGCTGCGTGGCCGTGCGTCGCCGACGCCGGTGCTGATCATCACCGCGGCCGATGCGATTGCCGACCGCGTGGCGGGGCTCGACGCGGGCGCCGACGACTACCTGGTCAAGCCGTTCGCGCTCGCCGAGCTCGAGGCACGCGTGCGCGCGCTGATCCGCCGCAGTCACGGGCGCGACCGCAACCTGCTTGCGCACGGTCCGCTCACCTTCGACACCGTGGCGCGCAGCGCCTCGGTCGGCGACGGCATGCTCGACCTGTCGGCCCGCGAACTCGCCGTGCTGGAGCTGCTGTTGCTGCGCAGCGGGCGGGTGGTGGCGAAGGAGCAGTTCGTCGAGCACATGTGCGGCTGGGACGAGGACGTCACCGAGAACGCGATCGAGGTCTACGTGCACCGGCTGCGGCGCAAGCTCGAGCCGGTCGGGATCCACGTGCAGACGGTGCGTGGTCTCGGCTATTACCTCGCGCGACCCTGACGGTCGGCCGGGGAGGGCGGCGCATTGTTCACGCTGTTCAAGTACCTGGTCTGGCTGGTGGTCGCGCTGCTCTGCCTGATGCTGGCGACGATCAGCATCAGCGAGTTCCTGGTCAACAGCGCGGTCGAGGTCCCCTACGACGCCAAGCTCTCCGACTACGCGCAGATGCGCGCCTCCGAAACCCGCGCGGATGGCGGCGGCGTGTCGATCCGCCCGGCGGCGATCGGCATGATGCGGCGCCTCGAGCGCGACCGGATCCTTTTCGCGCTGCGCGATGCCGATGGGCGGGTGATCGTCGGCGATCCGACCCTGCCGGCGGTGACCGGGCTGCGGGAGCATTCGCCGCCGGCGCTGCAGGACGCGCAGATCGGCGACGAGCCGGTGCGCGTCGCCGCGATGCTCCTCGCCGATCCGCGATCGGCGTCACGCCAATTGACCGTCGAAGTCGCGGAGACGCTGGAGCACCGGCGCGCGCTGACCGAGACGCTGCGCGCGCAGGCGGTTGCGCTGCCCCAGATGCTGGTGCTGGTGATCGCGATCCTGCTGATCGTGTACGGCTACGCCTACGTCTGGCGGCCGATGCAGCAGCTGCGCGCGCTGATCGACAAGCGCGGATCGAACGACTTGTCGGCGCTCGATCCCGAGAGCGCGCCCCAGGATCTGCGCCCGCTGATCATGTCGATCAACGGACTGATGCAGCGCCTCGCAGCCAGCATCGACACGCAGCGCCGCTTCATCGCCGATGCGGCGCACCAGT
The DNA here is from genome assembly GCA_035311025.1 of Casimicrobiaceae bacterium. Lineage (GTDB taxonomy): Bacteria > Pseudomonadota > Gammaproteobacteria > Burkholderiales > Casimicrobiaceae > VBCG01. The sequence continues at coordinate 670 of DATGDG010000402.1, read as the reverse complement.
TGCGCACGCCGCTCGCGGGCCTCCGGTCGCAGGCGGAGATCGCGCTGACCGAGTCCGACCCCGCCACGTTGCGGCGCTCGCTCGAGCGGCTCGCTGCCGGAACCGAGCGTGCGACCGAGCTCGCGAACCGGATGCTGACGCTTGCGCGCGCCGACACCCCGCTGGCGGCACCGCAGGTCGACGTCGATCTGCCCGCGCTTGCGCGCGACGTGATCTCCGACCACCTTCCGGGCGCCAACGCGCGCGGCCAGGACCTCGGGTTCGAGGGGCCCGCGCCGGGGCGCGGCACCGTGGTGCGCGGCGACCGGCTGCTGCTGCGCGAGCTCCTGTCCAATCTCGTCGACAATGCGCTGCGGTACACGCCCGATGGCGGCGTGATCACCGTCAACGTCCAATCCGGTCCCGGGAGCGTCGCGACGCTGTCGGTGACCGACTCGGGCCCCGGCATTCCTGCGGGGGATCGCGAACGTGTGTTCGAGCCTTTCTATCGCGGCAGCGAAGCGCTCGCGTCCGGGACCGGGCTGGGGCTCGCGATCGTAAGGTCGATTGCTGCAGCGCATGGCGCCTCGGTCGTCCTGCGGTCGGGTCCGAACGAGCGTGGGCTCGAGGTCGCCGTCACCTTCTCCCGGTTTGCGGCTGCGTAAGATTCGTGTAAGGGTGGACGCCTAAC
>DATGDG010000401.1:0-4961 GCA_035311025.1 Casimicrobiaceae bacterium | reverse complement strand
GGACCCCGGCGCCGGCGCCACCTCCGGCCCCGCATCCGGCCCGGGACGACACGACCCTGCCTACCCCCCCCGACACCCCTGATCGACGACAACCATGCACGCCGACTTCCGCATCGTCAACGTCTTCGCCGAGACCCCCCTTGCCGGCAATGCCCTCGCCGTCGTCGACGACGCGCGCGGCATCGACGACGCGACGATGCAGGCGCTCGCGTTGCAGTTCAACCTGTCGGAGACGACGTTCATCCTGCCATCGGATCGGGCCAGCGCACGGGTGCGCATCTTCACCCCCGCCTTCGAGATGCCCTTCGCCGGGCATCCGACCCTTGGAACTGCGCACGTCGTGCGCGCGCTGCACGCGACCGGCGACCGGGTCACGCTGGAGATGCGCGCGGGGATCATTCCGGTCGAAGCGGTCGGCGACGTGTGGACGCTGCAGGCGAATGCCCCCACGCACCGCAGGCCGGATGCCACGCGCGAAGAGCTGGCGGCGATGCTCGGGCTGCAGGTCGACGAACTGTCCGGCTCCGGCGAGCCGCTATGGGTCGACACCGGCAGCGAGCAGCTGGTGATTCCCCTCGCCACCATCGACGCCGTCGGTCGCGCCCGGCCCTCGCCCGCCGCACTGGCCGAGCACGGCAGCAGCGGCAGGCGCGCGATGGCCTACGTCTTCGCCCGTGACGGCGTGCGCGTCGTCGCACGGTTCTTCTTTCCCAAGCACGGCGCGGTCGTCGAGGACCCGGGCACCGGATCGGCCGCGGCGAACCTCGGCGGATGGCTGCTCGCGACCGGCGCGGGGTTGCCGCAGCGGCTGACGATCGAGCAGGGCGACGCGGTGGGCCGGCCATGCCGGCTCGGGCTCACCGTCGGCACCGACCGCTCGATCCGGGTGTCGGGGCGGGTGATCGAGATCGCCCGCGGCCGGCTGACGCTACCCGCTCGCGCCTAGGCGTCCCACTTCGCGATGAACTCGCCCCAGTGCTGCGCGCCGGATGCGACGATGCGCTCGCGCACCAGCGCAATCTCGCGCGCATATCCGTCGGCGTCGAATTCGCCGCGCATCAGGCGGAAACGCTGATACAGCAGATAGGTGTTCAGCACGTCGCATTCGCAGTAGCTGCGCACTTCGGCAATGCGCCCGGCCGCCACCGCGGAGGCGACCTCGCTGCCGTCCATGCCGACCTTGCCGGGAAAGCCGCACAACCTCGCCATCGCGTCGAGGCCGGCGTTCGCACGCGGCTGGTATTGCGCGAGCACGTCCATCACGTCGAGGTGGCGCGTGTGGTAGCGCGACAGGTAGTTGTTGAACCTGAACTCCCGGTCCTCGTCGCCCCAGTCCCAGTACCGGGCGGCCGGGACGCCGTGGATCAGCGCGCGATGCTGGAGAACGGGGAGGTCGAAACCGCCGCCGTTCCACGACACGAGTTGCGGCGTGTAGCGCTCGATGCCGTCGAAAAAGCGGCGAATGAGTTCGGGTTCCGCATTGGAGGGCTCGCCGATCGACCACACGCGCAATCCGCCGCCGTCGCGCAGCACGCAGGCGATGGCGACGACCTGCTGCAGATGATGCGGCATGAAGTCGCTGCCGGTGGCCATGCGCCGCCGCTGCGAGAACCAGTCGAGCACCCCCGCGTCGTCGACCGCGGTCCCGATGTCGTGGATGCGCCGGATGCCCGCGACGTCGGGCACCGTCTCGATGTCGAAGGCGAGTACGGGCGTCACCGCGCCCCGCCCGGGAGCGTCCGCGCGCGGCGCTTGGTCGGCAGGATCATGCGGGAAACACGCCGGTCGACAGGTAGCGGTCGCCGCGATCGCAGACGATGAACACGATCGTCGCGTTCTCGATCGCTTGCGACACGCGCAATGCGATCGCGCAGGCGCCGCCCGACGAGATCCCGCAGAAGATGCCTTCCTCGCGCGCGAGGCGTCGCGCCATGTCCTCGGCGTCGGCCTGCGAAACGCTCTCCACCCGGTCGACGCGGCTGGCGTCGAAGATCTTCGGCAGATACGCCTCGGGCCACTTGCGGATGCCCGGGATCGACGCGCCTTCGGCGGGCTGGGCGCCCACGACCTCGATCGCCGGGTTCTTCTCCTTGAGGAACCGCGACGTTCCCATGATCGTTCCCGTCGTCCCCATCGCCGACACGAAGTGCGTGACCCGCCCCTCGGTGTCGCGCCAGATCTCGGGGCCCGTTCCCCGGTAATGCGCGAGCGGGTTGTCTGGATTCGCGAACTGGTCGAGGATCGTGCCCTTGCCTTCGTCGCGCATCCTCTGCGCGATGTCGCGCGCGGCTTCCATGCCGCCTGCCTTCGGCGTCAGCACGAGGTCGGCGCCATAGGCGCGCATCGTCTTGATGCGCTCTTCGGTCTGGTTCTCGGGCATGACCAGGATCATCCGGTAGCCCGCGATCGCCGCGACCATCGCGAGCGCGATGCCGGTGTTGCCCGACGTCGCCTCGATCAGCGTGTCGCCGGGCCTGATCGTTCCCCGTCGCTCGGCCTCGGTGATCATCGACAGCGCCGGACGGTCCTTCACCGAGCCCGCGGGGTTGTTGCCCTCGAGCTTGGCCAGGATCACGTTGGATGTCGCGCCGGGGAGACGCTGCAGGCGGACGAGCGGGGTGTTGCCGACGGTGTCGGCCAGCGCGCGGTAGCTCATCGGGGCATTGTAGCGGAGCCGGCGCGACGGGCCGACGCAGGTCCAACGCGTGCCCGCGGCCCCGCGGCGCGTGCGGCCTCCGGAGCGGCGGCATCCTCCGTCGCCCCGGATTTCCCGCGATCAGGGGCCGTGTTCTACTTGGCCTTCGATTCCTTCTCGGCTTTGGCCTTGGCTTCCTTCTCGGCCTTCGCCTTGGCCTTGGCATCCTTCTCGGCCTTCGCCTTGGCGGCTTTCTCTTCCTTCGCCTTGGCCTTGGCTTCCTTCTCGGCCTTCGCTTTGGCAGCCTTCTCTTCCTTGGTCGTAGCCTTGGTGGCCTTCTCTTCCTTGGTCGTGGCCTTGTTGGCCTTCGCTTCCTTCTCGGCCTTCGCCTTGGCGGCCTTCTCCTCCTTGGCCGTTGCCTTGGTGGCCTTGGCTTGCTTGGCCGGTTCGGCGCTCGACGCCTTGCCGCCCGCAGCTTCCGTGGCCGGTGCCGTGCTCGCCGGCTTCGCGGCCGGCGCGGGCGTCATTGCCGAGCCACCCGTGGTGGCGGCGGGCGCGGGGCTCGCTGCCCGCATCGAACCGCCTGCTGCGGGCTCGGCCTTCTTGGTGCCCGCCGGGACGGTCGTTCGTCCCGAGACCGAGATTTCGCCCTGCAGCTTGCCGAACTCGCCTTCCTTGATGCCCTTGACCTTCATGACATCTTCGGGCGACTTGAACGGCCCGTTGGTGTTGCGGTAGTCGATGATCGCCTGTGCCTTGACCGGCCCGATGCCGGGCAGCGCCTCGAGTTCTTCCTTGGTCGCCGTGTTGATGTTGACCGCGGCAAGCGCGAGGCTGGAAGCGAGCAGCAGCGCAAGTGCCAGCAAGAGCCGTTTCATGTCGTTCTCCGTGATGGGTGTGGACTGCGGGTAGCCGCAGCGTCGGCCGGCGACCCACCGCAAAGCGGTCACCGGGTCCGGCTAGAACGCGCCGGAGCTGCCGGGCGTTGACCCATCATACGCAAGACGGTGCCTGCGCGTGTGCGAAACGGCACGCCACGCCCAGGAGCGGGACGGCCGCAGGCATCCCGGCCCGGAATGCCCCGGGACCGTCGCGGAGTCCCGCGGACCGGCGGTACCGGGCCCTGCGCGGCCCGGCGCCGCCCGCCTGCTTTGCGACGCCTACTTCCGCACCTTGGGATCGGCCTTGCCGCCAGCGCTCCTGGCCTCCTGGCGCGGCGCAGCCTTGGCGGGCACCGAGGCCACCGTCAGTTCCGGCCGCAGCCTCTCGAACTGCTTGGCCCCGATGCCTTTCACCGACTTCAATTCGTCGACCGACTTGAAGCCGCCGTGCTCGGTGCGGTAGTCGAGGATGGCCTGCGCCTTCGCCGGGCCGATGCCCGACAGCGCGACGAGGTCGTCCTTGGTGGCGGTGTTGAGATCGACGGCGGCGAAGGCGACGTGCGAGATCAACGCGAACGCAATCGCGGGAATGAAACGGATCATGGTGGAACTCCTTCGAAGGTTGACGTATGTCGTCGCACCGCGCCGGCGCAAAGGCCGGCACGACGGCGCGTACGCAACGCCAGCTTACGAAGCGGATTCCGACAACGACATCAGACTTTCGACGTAGCGCGCGACCCCTTGGTCCACCGCCAGCATCGGCGCCGCGTAGCCGGAGGCACGAAGCCTGGTCATGTCTGCCTGGGTGAAGCTCTGGTACTTGCCGACCAGCGCATCGGGCATCGGCACGTACCCGATCACGCCGTCCTGATGCAGTTCGGCGAGCGTGCGCGGCGGGTCGCCCGCAGCGCTGCGGCAGGCGTTGATCGTCGCGACCGCGACGTCGTTGAACGTCGCGGCACGCCCGGTCCCGAGGTTGAAGACGCCCGAGCGACCCGGGTGCCGCCAGAAATCGAGGTTCACCGCCACGACGTCGTCGACGTGGATGAAGTCGCGCCGCTGCTCGCCGTCCGGATAGCCGCCCGACCCCTGGAACAGCCGCACGCACCCGTCGCGCCGATACTGCTCGTAGAAGTGCAGCGCCACCGACGCCATGCGCCCCTTGTGCTGCTCGCGCGGGCCGTAGACGTTGAAGTAGCGGAAGCCGGCGATCTGCGCGGTGCGCTCGCTCCACAGCCGGCGCACGCTCTGGTCGAACAGGAACTTGGAATAGCCGTAGACGTTGAGCGGCTGCTCGTGCTCCGGCGCCTCGCGGAACACCGCGCTGCCGCCGTACACGGCGGCCGACGAGGCGTAGATCAACCGCGTGCCCTGCGCCTGGCAGGCGTCGACCAGGTCCTTCGTGCAACGGTAGTTCTGCGCCATCATCAACTGGCCGTTGTGCT
>DATGDG010000400.1:0-9251 GCA_035311025.1 Casimicrobiaceae bacterium | reverse complement strand
AGAAGCTGGGCTTCGACGTCGCCGCCTACGGCTGCACGACCTGCATCGGCAACGCCGGGGATCTCGCGCCCGAGATCAACGATGCGATCGCCACCAACGTCCTGGTCTGTGCCGCCGTGCTCTCCGGAAACCGCAATTTCGAGGCGCGCATCCACCCGAACCTCAAGGCCAACTTCCTGATGTCGCCGCCGCTGGTCGTCGCGTACGCGATCGCCGGCAGCGTGCTGAAGGACCTGTCGACCGAACCGCTGGGTACAGGCACGCAGGGGCCGGTGTACCTGCGCGACGTGTGGCCCAGTTCGCGCGAGATCGCCGAGCTTCTCGGCTACGCCCGCGACCCCGCCACGTTCCGCAGGCTCTACGGCGATCTCGCCAACGCCAACCCGATGTGGAAGACGATCCGGGGCTCGATCGGACAGGTCTACGACTGGCCGACGTCGACCTACATCGCCAAGCCGCCGTTCTTCGAGGGCTTCACGATGCAGCCCTCCCCGATCGGCAGCATCAAGGCGGCGCGGGTGCTGGGCATCTTCGGCGACTCGGTCACGACCGACCACATCTCCCCTGCAGGATCGATCAAACCGACCTCGCCCGCGGGCCTCTACCTGCAGGAGAAGGACGTCTCGGTCGGAAACTTCAACAGCTATGGCGCGCGCCGCGGCAACCACGAGGTGATGCTGCGCGGCACCTTCGCGAACGTTCGGATCCGGAACCTGATGCTCCCACCCAAGGACGACGGCACGCGCGTCGAGGGCGGGGTCACGCTGTACCAGCACGCCAACGGCAGGGCGCCCGAGCGCATGTCGATCTACGACGCGGCGATGGCCTACCAGCGGCAGGGCGTGCCGACGATCGTGTTCGGCGGCGAGGAATACGGCACCGGAAGCTCGCGCGACTGGGCCGCCAAGGGCACCCAACTCCTCGGCGTCAAGGCGGTGGTCGCGCGGAGCTTCGAGCGCATCCACCGCTCGAACCTCGTCGGCATGGGCGTCCTGCCGTTGCAGTTCGCGGCCGGCGAGAACGCCGAATCGCTGGGCATCAGGGGCGACGAGACCTTCGACATCGCGGTGCCGGCCGACATCCGGCCGCAGCAGGACCTGACACTGGTGATGACGCGGACCGACGGAACGCGCCGCGAGATCACCGTGCGCTGCCGCATCGACACGCCGATCGAGGTCGACTACTACCGCCACGGCGGCATCCTGCCCTACGTGCTGCGCGAGCTGATGCAGAAAGCGGCCTGAGCCGGCAGCCAGCGTGACGCAATCGCGCGCGCGGGCCGCGCATGCGCTGCGTCACGCGCTGCCGCAGTTCGTGTTCGCCGGGCTGTGCCTTTCCTCGCTCGATGCGACGGCGAAGTACCTGGTCCGCGAGCATTCGCTGCTGATCATCGTCTGGGCGCGTTACGCGGGCCAGATGCTGGTCGTGACGCCATTCGCCTGGCACCGCGCAGGCGGCCAGTTCTGGCGCACGGGAAAGCTCCGGCTCCAGCTCCTGCGCTCGCTGTTCCTGCTGCTCGCCACGCTCGGCTTCTGGGGCGGCCTGCGCTACCTGCCGCTTGCCGAGGCATCGTCGATCACCTTCCTCGCGCCGATCATCGTCGTGGCGCTGTCGTGGCCGATGCTTCGCGAGCATGCGACGCGGGCGCGGCGGATCGCCTCGATCGCGGGCTTCGCCGGCATCCTGATCCTGCTGCACCCGGGATCGGCGGTCATGCACCCGGCCGTGCTGCTCCTGCTCGGCGCGGCGCTGTCGAACGCCCTCTACCAGCTGCTGACGCGGCGGCTGCTCGACGAAGGTGCCCATACGACGCTGTTCTACAGCGCGAGCATCGGAACCATCGGATTGTCCCTGTTCCTCCCGTGGGGAATCGAGGAAACCGAATTCGGGCTGGGCGCCATCGCCATGCTGGTGCTGCTGGGAGGGCTGGCGGGCCTGGGACACTGGTTCATGACCCGCGCCTACCTGCAGGCCCCGGCGTCGCTGCTGTCGCCTTTCACCTACCTGCAGATCATCTGGGCGACCGCCTTCGGGTACCTGATCTTCGGCCAGCATCCGGACGCGACGTCCGCGCTCGGCATGGCCGTCGTCATCGCGAGCGGGGTGGCGCTTGCGCTCTGGGAACGCCGACGGGCACGCCTGCTCTGAGCGCCTGCCGGGGCGCGCGATTCCGAGCGACGCCCCCGCGGATCGTCGGCATCGGTCCGGGAAATCCCCGACGCATCACTCTGATCTGCGTCAAATCAGGACCCAGAAAGAGGCTATAATGTCTGGCTTGGCGGAAAGGCCCCTGCAATCGATCCTTCCGCCGGTTTCCACCTCTATCGATTTGCGACATTCGGGAGAATCAGGATGAAGATGCGTACGCTCGCCGCGCTGGCGGCGATGGCGCTGGCCACGACGCTCGCGGCGTGCGGCCAGCAAGCTGAACAAGCCGCCGACAAGGCCAAGGAATCGGCCGCGAAGGCCGCTGACGCCGCAGGCACCGCCGCGAAGGACGCCGGCGCGGCTGCGACCGAAGCTGCGAAGTCGGCTGCCGACGCGACCAAGGACGCTGCGGCGACCGCCGCCGATGCAACCAAGGAAGCTGCTGGCAAGGCTGCCGACGCGACCAAGGACGCTGCTGCGGCTGCCGCCGATGCGACCAAGGAGGCCGCGGACAAGGCCGCCGATACGACCAAGGATGCAATGAAGCCCGCCGAGCCGGAAAAGAAGTAACAACAGCACCACGGCACGACGTTGACGGCCGTCCTCGCGACGGCCGTTTTTTCTTTTGCGCCGTGGGCCGGACCCGGTGCCGCGCTCAGCGCCGGTTCGAGGGGCCAGCCTTCGCCTTGATCTTGTCCTGCACGCGTCCGAGGTTCGACAGCGCGGCCTTGTCGCCGCGCTCGGCGGCGCGGCGGTAGTACGATGCCGCGCGGTCGAGGTCGAGCGGAACTCCCCGCGCGTACTCGTACATGTAGCCCAGGTTGTTCAACGCCCCCGGCAGATGCTGCCGGGCGGCACGCCGGTAGAGTTCGACCGCCTTCGCGTCGTCCTGGGGCAGGCCCTGACCGTTGGCGTACAGGTACCCCAGCGACAGGCTGGCGGCGGCGCTCCCGCGATCCGAAGCCCAGCGATACCACTGGATCGCACGGTCGGGATCCTGCGGCACGCCGCGACCGGTGCGATAGAGGTCGCCGATCGCATTGCCCGCCGCGGCGTTCCCGTCGTCCGCGGCGCGCCGGTAATACTCGAAAGCCCTGGCGGGGTCGGGCTCCGCGAGTCCGCGCCCGGACTCGTAGAAATAGCCGGCATTGAAGGCGCCCCACGACAACCCTTCGTCGGCCGCCTCCAGATACGAAGCCAGTGCCGCCTTGTCGTCGCCCTGGGTCCGTTGGCCGGCGTCCTCGAGCAGTCCCACCATGTTCTGCGCCAGCGCGTTTCCGTGCGCCGCGCCTTCCTCGGCCCATGCGAGGGCTCTCGGCGGGTCGCGGTGCACGCCGAGCCCGTCGCGATACATGCGCGCGAGGTAGTACCCCGCCGCGCCGTTGCCGGCGCGCAGCGCCGAGACGAGGTCGGCCTGGGCCTCGACGTACTTGCCATCGAAGAATTCCTTCAGGCCCCGCTCGAGGGCGCCGTGCGCCCCGCCTCGCGGAACACCTCCGACCCGCGCCACGCCCCAGCCCACCGCGAATCCGGTCGCGAGCAGCGCGGCCGACGCGACCGCGCGAAACCCCCAGCGGCGATGTCCTCGCGCCGGCGCGATGCCTGCCTTGCGGCGCCCACGCGTGCGCTCCTCGAGCGCCTGGGTCAGCTTGCGGAACTCGGGATGGACGATGTCACCGCTCCATCCGCTGAGATTCGCGAGGCGCCCATCGCGCAGGTCGCTCGGAATGTCGGCGCCGTCGATGCGCACCGGAACGAGCTTGCCGGCGAGGCGTGCAACGCGCGCCCCGAGGCGGACGGCCTTGGAGCCGATCGCAGCGCTGGACCAGAGGACGACGACGCACTTGACCGCGTTCAGCGCATCGCCGATCGCCGCGCCGGTTTGCGATCCCTCGGTCGTACGGTCGTCGTTTCCGGCATCGCCCCAGACCTCCCAGCCCTGGCCCACGAGCGCGTCGCGCAGGCGGGCGGCGGCGACCTCGTCTTCGCGCGCATAGCTGATCAGGATGTCGGGCATCGCGATGGTCCGGCGGACGGCCGGTGCATGATCGGCCCTCCCATTCAGTCTACGACAATCCGCGACGGCTGGCGCCGGTACCGGGCGCCGCCGTTCCGGCCGGCCGGAGGCGCCCGGTCCGGAAGCCCCTCCGGCGCCGTCCCCGCCGTCCACGCGGCGGGTAAAATCCCGGGGGTGACCGCCTCCACCCGTTCCCCGCGACGTGCATCTGCCACCTTGCTCGTTCATGTCGCGCCGCCGGCTTCCGCCCATCGCCGCGACCCGCGCAAGTCCGAATTCGAGCTGGGCAAGCTGAAGAAGCGCCTGCGCCGCCTCGTCGGCCAGGCGATCGCCGATTACGCGATGATCGACGAAGGCGATCGCGTGATGGTCTGCGTGTCGGGAGGCAAGGACAGCTACGGACTGCTCGACGTCCTGCTGTCGCTGCAGTCGCGTGCCCCCAGGCGCTTCGAAATCGTCGCGGTCAACCTCGACCAGAAGCAACCGGGCTTCCCGGCCGAGGTCCTGCCCCGCTACCTCGCGGGGCGGGGCGTCGAGTTCAGGATCGCCGAGCAGGACACCTACAGCGTCGTCAAGCGCGTGATTCCGGAGGGCGCGACGATGTGCTCGCTGTGCTCGCGACTGCGCCGCGGCGTGCTCTACCGGATGGCCACCGAGCTCGGCGCGACGAAGATCGCGCTGGGCCATCATCGCGACGACCTGCTCGCCACGTTCTTCCTGAACCTGTTCCACGGCGGCAAGCTGAAGACGATGCCGCCCAAGCTCGTGTCCGACGATGGGCGGCACGTGGTGATCCGGCCGCTCGCCTACGTGCGCGAGCGCGACCTCGTGCGCTATGCCGAGGCCTGCGCATTCCCGATCATCCCCTGCACGCTCTGCGGATCGCAGGAGAACCTGCAGCGCCGGCAGGTCGCGGACCTGCTGCGCGAGTGGGAGAAGCGCCACCCCGGACGCGTCGAATCGATCTTCAACGCGATGGGCAACGTGGTGCCGACCCACCTGCTCGACCGCAGGCTGCAGGATTTCGCCTCGGTGCGAGCGACGCTGCAGCCCGAACCCGAAGGCGATCGTGCCTTCGATACCGAGGAATTCCCGCTTTCAGCGGACCGTATGGGCGTCCTGGCCGAAGAGGATCTTGCGTGACTGCTCGTCGCGGACCGAAGGCGCCGTGTTGACGGTCTTGGCGATCGCGTAGGCACGCTGCGTCGCCGGACGCGCGGCGATCCTCTCCTTCCAGCGCTTGAGGTCGGGGAACTCGTCGATGTCCTGGCGCTGGCGCTCGGGCTGCACCCACGGATAGCACGCGATGTCGGCGATCGTGTACTCGCCGGTGATGAAATCGCGTCCGCGCAGGCGGTGATCGAGCACCGCGTAGAGCCTTCCCGCCTCGCGCACGTAGCGATCGATCGCGTAGGGAATCGGCTCCGGTGCGTAGTGCAGGAAGTGGTGGGTCTGGCCCGCCATCGGGCCCAGTCCGGCCATCTGCCAGAACAGCCACTGGATGCACTCCCAGCGCGTGCGCGGGTCGGCAGGAATCAGCCAGCCGGTCTTGTCGGCGAGATAGAGCAGGATCGCGCCCGATTCGAACAGCGGAAGCGGACCGCCAGGGATCGCCGGCGCATGGTCGACGATCGCGGGTATCCGGTTGTTCGCGGCGATGGCGAGGAAATCGGGCGCGAACTGCTCGCCTCTCGAGATGTTGACCGGCTTCAGGTTGTAGGGGAGGCCGGTCTCCTCGAGGAACATCGTGATCTTGTGGCCGTTGGGAGTCGGCCAGTAGTAGAGGTCGAGCATGGTCAGGAATCAGGATTCAAAACCGCAGTTTCCGATCGACCGCCGGATGCGCCATCAGGCGGCGCGTGGCGTCGCGGCCCGCCGCACCTGAATCACGGTGCCGACCGCGACGACGAACAGCGCAGCGATCGTGAAGAAGACCTGCTGCGCGAACCCGTGGTCGAGCATCATGCCGAACCACACGGGCCCCAGCATCGCGCCGGTGTCGAGACCCGAGTACACGAATCCGTAGACCCGTCCTGCGGCGCCCCTGGGCGTTGCATTGCGCACGATCAGGTCGCGCGACGGTCCGGTCGCGCCGACGAACAGCCCGGCGAGCGCGAACAGCGGCAGCACGAATTCCCCGCGCAGTGCGCCGGTCCCGACGAAGCTCACCAAGGTCGCGCCCAGGAGCAGCCCGCCCGCGGCGACCAGGTCGTGGCGCGACGCCCGCACCGCGAGAAAGCCCCCGGCGACGATGCCGGCGGTCCCACCCAGCAGGTAGGCGGTGACGGCCGAAGTCCCGATCGCCAGCGGGATGCCGAGGCCCACGTCGAGCGCGGCCGGGAGGAACGTCTGCACGCCGACGGTGCCCATCGTCTGGAACACGAAATAGAGGAAGCACAGCACGATCGGCGCCTGCAGGAACAGGTTGGCGCTGCCCTTCAGCGTGTGCGCATGCGCGTCCGGGGCGCGCTGCGAGGTCAGCAGGTGCCGCTGGGTCGCGAGGACACCGAGCACCACCAGTCCGACCACGCCCATCCCGGCCAGCGCGACGCGCCAGCCCAGGCTCGCCCCGAGGCCGTAGCTGACGATCGGCGCCATCGCGTAACCGAGGTTGCCGCTCGCGCCGTGGGACGAATACGCGTGTCCCAGCCGCCGGGGCGTGACGTTGGCGTTGAGGATCGCGAAATCGGAGGGGTGGAACACCCCGTTGCCCGCGCCCATCAGCGCGACGCAAGGAATCAGCCACTCGGGATTGGGCGCCAGCGACGCGGCGAGCGTGCCCCCGGCCAGCAGGCCCAGACCGGACAGCAGCACGGGTCGAGCCCCGAGACGGTCGACCAGGAATCCGGCGATGAACTGGACGACGCCGCTGAAGACGTAGAATACGCCGACGACGAACCCCAGCAGCGTCCAGGACACATCGAATTCCGCCTTGAGCAGCGGGAACAGCGGCGGGAGCGCGAGTTGCAGGAAATGCGACAGGCCGTGCGCGAGGCTGACCACACCGATGACGTGGGCATCCCTGCGGAACGACGCAGCGGGTGGCGTATCCAATTGCGTTGACCACTTGAAAGGATGCGGGGCCGGGCGTCCACTATAGCGCATGCGTCCCGCGCATCCGGCGACGCTTTCACCTTGCCATCATCTGCATTCGAGGACGACGATCATGAACGACGACCAAACCCGGGACCGCGCAGCCGGTTGCTGCGGGCTGCCCAAGTCCGACGCGCAGCTGCGGGCCGAGCTGACGCCCGAGCAATACCGAATCGCGCGCGAGAAAGGCACCGAGCGCGCCTTCACCGGCGAGTACTGGGACAACCATGCCAAGGGCACCTATCGCTGCATCTGCTGCGGGACGCCGCTGTTCTCGTCGGACACCAAGTACGACTCCGGCACCGGCTGGCCATCGTTCTACGCGCCGATGGCCGTCGAGCGCGTGCGCGAGGAGGCCGACACCTCGAACTTCATGCGCCGCACCGAGGTCCTCTGCGCCGCCTGCAACGCGCATCTCGGGCACGTCTTCCCCGACGGTCCCGAGCCGACCGGATTGCGCTATTGCCTGAACTCCGGCGCGCTCAAGTTCGAGGCCGACGAAGCCGGAAAGTGAGCCGGCGAGGTCGCCGGTGAGCCGGCAGGGTCGCCCGCGGTCGACGTCAGCGCGGAGCGAGAACCGTTGCGAGGAAGCGACCGGCTGCGGCAAGTTCCTCGGGCACCGCCGAATGCTCCATCGGGTAGGTGTGCCACTCGACCGGCCAGCCGCCGGCGCGCAGCACGTCGCGCGAATGCCCGGCCCACGCATACTGGATCACCGGGTCGTGGGTCCCGTGCGCCATGAAGATCGGAACGTCGCGGTTCGCGGCGCTCGCTTCCTCCACCGCGCGGTCCGCGGCCACCAGGTAGGTCGACAGGCCGACGATGCCGGCAAGCCTCGCGCCGTAGCGTATGCCGGCATAGAGGGCGATCGCTCCGCCCTGCGAGAAGCCGGCGAGCACCATCCGCGACGGCGCGATGCCGCGTGCGATCTCCCGCTCCTGCAATGCGTTGACCAGCGACTGCGAATGCCGGACGCCCTCGATGTCGGCGCGCTCGTTGAGATTCGCCTGCCGGATGTCGTACCAGGCGCGCATGCGCATGCCGTTGTTGATCGTCACCGGCATCACCGGCGCGTGCGGGAACAGGAAGCGGATGCGAAGGGCCGCCGGCAAGCCGAGCATCGGCACGACTTCCGACCAGCCGCGGCCGTCGTCGCCCAGCCCGTGCATCCAGATCACCGTGGCGTCCGGATTCTCGGCGGTCTCGATTTCGATGGCGGGCAGCAGCGCTTCGGACATGATGGGGTCGGTTGGAGCGGGTGCGCCGATTCTACCGCGCGCGAACAGTCGCGTTCATGGACGCATCGCGGCATTGAGGCGTATCATCCGCGCCGAAACGACCGCGGCCACAAGCCTTCCGGTCGACGCACTTCCGGGACCTATCCGGTCGATTGCGCGTCCAAAAGACACGAACCCTGCGGAGCTTCACCATGATCCCTGCCGGCACGAGCGTCGCGCTGCGCGACGTTTCGCTCGATGACAAGTACGAACTCGGCTCCGGCCGGGTTTTCCTGACCGGCGTCCAGGCGCTGGTCCGCCTGCTGATCCTCCAGCGCGAGCGCGACACGCAGGCCGGCCTCAACACCGGCGGATTCGTCTCCGGCTATCGCGGCTCGCCATTGGGCGGCCTCGACCAGGCACTCTGGAAGGCCTCCAAGTTCCTCGAGCGCGCCCGCATCAAGTTCCAGCCCGGCCTCAACGAGGACCTCGCCGCCACGGCGATCTGGGGCACCCAGCAGGTGACGATGTACCCGGGCGCCAAGGTCGATGGCGTGTTCTCGATGTGGTACGGCAAGGGGCCGGGCGTCGATCGCTGCGGCGACGTGTTCAAGCACGCGAACTTCGCCGGCACGTCGAAGCACGGCGGCGTGCTGGTGCTGGCCGGCGACGACCACGCCGCCAAGTCGTCGACGCTGCCCCACCAGTCGGACCACCAGTTCTCGGCCGCGATGATGCCGGTGCTCTATCCGTCGTCGGTGCAGGACATCCTCGAC
>DATGDG010000399.1:0-2364 GCA_035311025.1 Casimicrobiaceae bacterium | reverse complement strand
TACTTCAAGTCGACGGCCTGTGCGTCGAGTTCGCGACCACCGATCGCACCGTCGGCGCGGTGCGCGACCTGTCCTTCGCGATCGGCCGCGGCGAAACGGTCGCCGTCGTCGGCGAATCGGGCTCGGGCAAGTCGGTCACCGCACTGTCGATCATGCGTCTGGTCGAGCACGGCGGCGGCAGGATCGCGGCCGGCCGCATGCTCTTCGCACGACCGGGCGGTACAAAGGTCGATCTCGCGCGCGTCGACGACGCGACCCTGCGCACCATCCGCGGCGCCGAGATCGCCATGATCTTCCAGGAGCCGATGACCTCGCTGAATCCGGTGTTCCCGGTCGGCGAGCAGATCGCCGAATCGATCCGTCTGCATCAGCGCAAGGACGCTGCCGGCGCGCGGGCCGAAGCGCTGCGCATGCTGGAGCAGGTGCGCATCCCCGAGGCGCGCTCGGTCCTCGATCGCTATCCGCATCAGCTCTCCGGCGGCATGCGCCAGCGCGTGATGATCGCGATGGCGCTCGCCTGCAAGCCGAGGCTGCTGATCGCCGACGAGCCGACAACCGCGCTCGACGTGACGATCCAGGCGCAGATCCTGACGCTGATCCGGATGCTGCAGGACCAGATGCACATGGCGGTGATGTTCATCACCCACGACATGGGCGTCGTCGCCGAGATCGCCGATCGTGTCGTCGTCATGTATCAGGGCGAGAAGGTCGAGGAAGGCGCGACCGAGTCGGTGTTCGCTGCACCGGCCAATCCGTATACGCGAGCGCTGCTTGCCGCGGTGCCGCGCCTGGGTGCGCTGCAGGGCGAGGATGCGCCACGCAAGTTTCCGCCGGCGCCCCGCATCGCGGGGTGGGCGCCGTCCGGCGCGAGCGCAGCGGAAGCCACGGCGTCGCCCGGATCTTCCTGCGGCATCGCCGTGGGCGGAAAGCCCGCGACCCTGCCCGAGGCACCGGGGCGTCCGCCGCTGCTGCGCGTGCGCGGGCTGACGACGCGATTCGACCTCCGGTCGGGATTCCTCGGGCGGGTGCGGCGCCGGGTCCACGCGGTCGAGCAGGTGAGTTTCGAACTCGCCGCCGGCGAAACCCTCGCGCTGGTCGGCGAGTCGGGATGCGGCAAGTCGACGACGGGGCGCTCGCTGCTGCGCCTGGTGGACATCGCCTCGGGCGAGGTGCTGTTCGACGGCCGCGACATCGCGAAGCTCTCGGGTGCGGACCTGCGCCCGCTGCGGCGCGACATGCAGATGATCTTCCAGGATCCGTTCGCGTCGCTCGACCCGCGGCTGACGGTCGGATTCTCGATCGCCGAGCCGCTGTACATCCATGACATCGCCCGCGGCCGCGAAGCCGAGGACCGCGTCGCCCGGTTGCTCGAGCGCGTCGGGCTCGCCCCCGGCCATGCGCGCCGCTATCCGCACGAATTCTCCGGCGGTCAGCGCCAGCGGATCGCGATCGCACGCGCACTCGCCCTCGAGCCCCGGATCATCGTTGCCGACGAGGCGGTATCGGCGCTCGACGTGTCGATCCAGGCGCAGATCGTCAACCTGCTCCTCGACCTGCAGGCCGAGTTCGGGGTCTCGTACCTGTTCATCTCCCACGACATGGCGGTGGTCGAGCGCATGAGTCATCGTGTCGCCGTCATGTATCTCGGACAGATCGTCGAGATCGGCCCGCGCCGCGCCGTGTTCGGCAACCCGCAGCATCCCTACACCCGCCGCCTGATGTCCGCGGTTCCGATTGCAGACCCGGCGAAGCGCCGACGCGAACGGACGCTATCATCGGAGGAAATCCCGAGTCCGATTCGCGACGTTGGCGACGATCCCCCGGTCGCGCCGCTGACCGAGGTCGCGCCCGGACACTTCGTCGCGACCCATCGTGTCGGTGGGGCGTATTGAATGTCCCGAACCCCGGAGTGCCCATGATGAAACCGTTCCTTCGCTCCATCGCCGCTTTCGCGCTCGCGCTGCTCGCCGTTGCCGCCGCGCCGGCCGAGGCTTCCAAGGACGTCGTCTTCGCCGTCGCCTCGACGTTCACGACGACCGACCCGTACGACGCCAACGACACGCTGTCGCAGGCGATGGCGAAATCCTTCTACGAAGGCCTGTTCGGCTTCGACAAGGACATGAGGCTGATCCCGGTGCTCGCGGACAGTTACACGGTCAGCAAGGACGGGCTCACCTACACGATCAAGCTGAAGAAAGGCATCAAGTTCCAGGACGGCACCGACTTCAATGCCGAGGCGGTCAAGGTGAACTTCGACCGCGTGACCAATCCGGAGAACCACCTGAAGCGCTACGGCCTCTACAGCATCATCGCGAAGACCGAGGTCGTCGACCCCGACACGGCACGGATCACGCTGAAGGAGCC
>DATGDG010000398.1:0-6208 GCA_035311025.1 Casimicrobiaceae bacterium | reverse complement strand
AAGGAACGATGATCGGTGCGTGGCCGAACACCATCGAGAACACGAATCCGAGCAGCACCGCATGCAAGGCGGCGTCGTAGCCTGCGCTCCCGGCGTGAAGGCCGCCGCCGGCGACGATGGACGTGCCGGCGACCGCGAGCCAGACGTAGCCCGACAGCAGGCACGCCGCGATGTAGCGCGTGAGGCCGCTCGTGCGGATCGTGCGCCTCGCGATGTCATGGCGCATCAGCCACGACGCGAGCGCGGCCAGCACGATCCCCAGCAGCACCGTGCCCACTGTCCAGGCGAACAGCGAAAGGATCGCCGCGCAGACCAGCCCCGCCAGCAGCACGGCGAACACGCGGATCGCGGCGGGCGAGGGTGGAAGGAAGCGCGACAGCTCCAGTCGCTCGCCCGCGATGGTCAGTACGAGGAAGCCGATCCACCAGGGTACCGCTGTGGCGATGGCGGCACCGGCGAGCCACAGCAGGTTGCCCGCTGCCCACGCGAGCGCTCCCACCGCCAGCGTCAGCGTGAAGAGCTCGCGCTGGCGCGCGTACACCGACCCCGACGCAACGACCATCACCGCGCTGCCGAGGGTGGCGAGCATGGGCGCGACAGAGGCGGGCGCAGCCAGCAGCGACGCGAGCGTCCCCATGCCGCAAAGCAGTGGCGCTGCATAGGCCCAGCGGCTGCGCAGGGCCACTGCGCGCTCCAGGCTGATGACGGTGCCGAAGAAACCCGACGCCATCAGCGGTCCATGCACGTAGGCGAGGCTGGCGCCGGGCAGAGGCCAGCCGAGGCGCGCGAGCCCCGCCCCGATGCCTGCGAACAGCGATGCGAAACCGAGCATCAGCAACGGCACGCGCCAGGCAGGACCGAAATCGCGCGCTTGCGACATGCGGGGCCTCCCGCGATGATCTACTGCAATTTGCCGATGCGCACCCTCCAGACCTCGGGCCCGCTCTCCAGGTATTCCCAGTTGAACGACCCGCCCAGTTCCGCCTGGAACTGGTAGTACAGCGGCTTGGGATCGTGGTCGTTCACGAGCAGCATCGCGTCTCCGGGCGAGAGCTCGCGAAAGGTGTTGAAGATCAGCGGGTGGCGCTCGCGCGGAACAACGTTGCGCACGTCGACGGTACTCTTGATGTCGGTCGTCATGGTCGAAGCCTCCTCTGTCGTGGTTGAGGGCGCGGGCGTACCGGGTCTGCGGTCGGCTTCGCCTTGCCCCGGATATCCGCGTGTTTGAAGATGTATCAATGATACAGCTTAACCATAGCACCGAATCGGCAGATAATCAATACTTCGTATGCATCTTATGCCGCCCGTCGGACTTGTCCCCGCCGTGGCGACGCCCACCGACGACCGCTCTCATGCGACTGACCACCTTTTCCGACTACAGCCTGCGCGTGCTGATGTACCTCGGCACCCACGAGGATCGCCTCGCGACGATCGGCGAGATCGCGCAGGCCTACGACATCTCGGAGAACCACCTGATGAAGGTGGTCCATTACCTCGCGCAGACCGGTTATGTCGAGACAACGCGTGGCAGGGGCGGGGGAATGCGTCTGGCGCGGCCGCCCCGCGACATCAACCTCGGCAAGGTCGTTCGCGGCACCGAGGACCGTTCGCACCTCGTCGAGTGTTTCGATCCCCTGACCTCCGGTTGCAGGATCGCCCCCGGCTGCACCCTCAAGGGGCTGCTGGGGCAGGCGTTGGAGGCGTTCTTCCACGTTCTCGATGGCCATACGCTCGCCGACCTCCTCGTGACGCGGCCCAGGCTCGTGCAGCTGCTGGCCGTGCCCGGGCCAGGCGCTACGGCTGCGCCCAGCGGTGGACGAGCCGCGCGTGGCAGGCGGCGAGCCGGGTGAGCTCCGCCGAGGGGCCGTGCTGCTGCTCGAGCAGCGCGAGGGCCTGCGACATCTCGAACAGCAGCGAGCGCTCTTCCGCATCGGCGACCATGCTCTGCACCCAGAAAACGACCGCGACGCGCATGCCGCGGGTGACGGTCGTCACCGAATGAACGCGCGTCGCCGGGTAGAGGAAGAGGTCGCCTGCGGGCAGCTTGACCGCCTGCCTGCCCGCCAGCGACTCGACGACGAGCTCGCCGCCGTCGTAGTCGCCCGGATCGGACAGGAACAGCGTGGCCGAGAGATCGGTGCGCAGCGGGTTGGTCCCGCCCATCAGCGGATTGTCGACGTGGGGACCGTACTCCATTCCCGGCCCGTAGCGGTTCATCATGGCGCGGCTGACGCGCGCCGGATAGGCGGCCGCGGCGAACAGCGGATAGCGCTGCAGGGCCCTCATCACGGTGTCGGCGAGGATCGCGCCGTCCGCCGAGGTCTCGTCGACCTGCTCGTTGCGCTTGCGCTGCACCGCATCGCCGCCGGCAGTCGTCCGGCCGTCGATCCACGGGGCGCGCGCGGCGATCGCGCGCAGCAGGGCGAGTTGTTCGGGGTCGAGGACCCGGGGCAGGTGGAGCATGCGTCAAGCGGCCTTCAGCCGGATTCGATCGCGAGTGCGGCGACGGCGCGTCGTCCTTCCGCGACCAGGATGTTGAACGTCCTGCAGGCGGCGCGCGTGTCCATCGTCTCGACACCGACGCGGGCCGCGATCAGGGGGGCGAGCAGCCGTGGGTGCGCAAAGCGCTGCCGGGCGCCCGTTCCGAGCAGCACGATCTCGGGGGCGGAGACCAGCAGGCTGGCAAAATCCTCCGCGGCGAGCGCGTCGAATCCCGCGGGAGCCCAGCCGGGGATGACGCGATCGGGCAGGATCACGACCCCCTCGCGGTATTCGTCGACCCCGATCCGCACCCAGCCCTCGCCGAATCCCGTGACGACGTTGGTCGTCGGCGCTTCCAGGTGGAATTTCATCGCTTGTGCATTGCGGTAAACGCGTGAATTCGTTACGATTGTAGCTCTTCCACGTCTACGTCGCTCGGACGGTTCCGGGCGCTTACGCTAGAGGCCTGCATGACCCAGCTCCCGCAGTCGCATTTCGCGCGCATCGAGCGCCTTCCGCCCTACGTTTTCAACATCACCTCCGAGCTCAAGATGGCGGCCCGCCGCCGAGGCGAGGACATCATCGATTTCGGCATGGGCAACCCGGACGGCCCGACGCCACCGCACATCGTGTCCAAGCTGGTCGAAACCGCCCAGCGGGGCGACACCCACGGCTATTCGGTCTCCAAGGGCATCCCGCGGCTGCGCCGGGCCATCTGCCACTGGTACGACCGGCGCTGGGGCGTCCCGTTCGACCCGGACTCCGAGGCGATCGTCACCATCGGCTCGAAGGAGGGAATCGCGCACCTCGCACTCGCCACCCTCGGCCAGGGTGACACCGTCCTCGTCCCGAACCCGAGCTATCCGATCCACATCTACGGACCGGTGATCGCCGGCGCTGACATCCGCCAAGTGCCGCTGACCCCCGACGTCGACTTCTTCGCCGAGCTCGAGCAGACGATCAAGCTGTCGGTGCCCAAGCCGAAGATGCTGATCGTCAACTTTCCGGCGAATCCGACCGCGCAGTGTGTCGAGCTGCCGTTCTTCGAGAAGATCATCGCGCTCGCCAAGGAATACGGCATCTGGGTCGTCCACGATCTTGCCTATGCCGACATCTGCTTCGACGGCTGGCAGGCGCCTTCGATCATGCAGGTGCCCGGCGCGCGCGACGTCGCGGTCGAGTTCTTCACGATGTCGAAGAGCTACAACATGGCCGGCTGGCGCATCGGTTTCATGGTCGGCAACCGCGACCTCGTCTACGCGCTGTCGCGGATCAAGGGCTATCACGACTACGGGACGTTCACGCCGATCCAGGTGGCGGCCATCGCCGCGCTCGAAGGACCGCAGCACTGCGTTGCCGAGATCGCGCAGAAGTACCAGAAGCGGCGCGACGTGCTGGTCAAGGGGCTGCACGAGGCGGGCTGGATGGTCGACATTCCGAAGGCGTCGATGTACGTCTGGGCAAAGATACCCGAGGCTTACGGGAAGCTCGGCTCCCTCGAATTCTCGAAGCAGCTGCTGGCCAAGGCGAAGGTGTCGGTGTCGCCTGGCATCGGCTTCGGCGAATATGGGGACGGCCACGTGCGCTTCGCGATGATCGAGAACGAGGCACGCACGCGCCAGGCGATCCGCGGCATCAAGCAGATGTTCCGCGAGGACGGGCTGCGTTGAAGCCGCTGCAGGTCGGCCTGATCGGCTTCGGGACCGTCGGCAAGGGGACCTGGGACGTCCTGCGCCGCAATGAAAGCGAGATTGCGCGCCGCGCGGGGCGCCCGATCCGCATCACCTGGATTGGCACGCGCACCCTCGAGCGCGCGCGCGCGACGGTGGACGATGCCCCGGGGGTGCAGCTCACCCACGACCCGTTCGTCGTCGCGCGCCAGCCCGACGTCGACATCGTCTGCGAACTGATCGGCGGCATCGAGCCGGCGCGCTCGTTGGTGCTCGACGCAATCGCCCACGGCAAGCACGTGGTCACCGCCAACAAGGCGCTGCTCGCCCGCCACGGCAACGAGATCTTCGCCGCCGCTCACGCCAAGGGCGTCATGGTTGCCTTCGAGGCCGCGGTCGCGGGCGGCGTGCCGATCATCAAGGCGCTGCGCGAAGGGCTCACCGCCAACCGCATCGAGTGGATCGCCGGCATCATCAACGGCACGTCGAACTTCATCCTGTCGCGGATGCGCGAGACGGGTGCGTCGTTCGACACCGTGCTGAAGGAGGCGCAGGCGCACGGCTACGCCGAAGCCGACCCGACCTTCGACGTCGAGGGCATCGATGCGGCGCACAAGCTCACGATCATGTCGGCGATCGCCTTCGGCGTGCCGATGCAGTTCGACAAGGCTTACGCCGAGGGCATCACCAAGCTGACGCGCGAGGACCTGCGCTACGCCGAGGAACTGGGCTACCGGATCAAGCTCCTCGGCATCACGCGGCGCACGGCAAAGGGCATCGAGCTTCGGGTCCATCCGACGCTGATCCCGGCCAGGCGCCTGATCGCCAACGTCGAGGGCGCGATGAACGCGATCGTGGTCAAGGGCGATGCAGTCGGATCGACCCTCTACTACGGCGCCGGGGCGGGTGCCGAGCCGACGGCGAGCGCCGTCATCGCGGACCTCGTCGACGTGACGCGCATGCATACGTCCGACCCGGAGCACCGGGTTCCGCACCTCGCGTTCCAGCCCGACCAGCTCACCGACCTGCCGTTCCTGCCGATGGGTGACGTCGAGACCAGCTACTACCTGCGCATGCGCGTCGATGATCGCCCGGGCGTGCTCGCCGACATCACGCGCATCCTCGCCGATCGCGGCATCTCGATCGACGCGATGATCCAGAAGGAGCCGAGCGAGGGCGAGGACCAGACCGACATCATCCTGCTCACGCACAAATCGGTGGAGCGGCACGTCGACGATGCGATCGCCCGCATCGAGGCGCTGGCGACCGTGCGCGGCAAGATCGTGCGCATCCGACTCGAGGACCTCAGTTGAATTACGTCAGCACCCGCGGCGCATGGCGCGACGACCCGCAGCCGTTCCGCGCGATCCTGCTCGAGGGCCTCGCACCCGACGGCGGGCTCGCGGTTCCGCAGCAGTATCCGCGGTTCACCGCCGCCGAGCTCGCCGAGCTGCGCGGGGCGTCCTACGCCGATCTCGCGGTCGCGGTGCTCTCGCGCTACATCACCGACATCCCCGTTCCCGACCTGCGGGCGATCGTCGATGCGACCTATACGGCGGCGACTTTCGGCAGCGAGGACATCACACCGCTGTCGACGCTCGAGCCGGGAATCCAGCTGCTGCACGTGTCCAACGGCCCGACGCTCGCGTTCAAGGACATCGCGCTGCAGCTCCTCGGCAACCTGTTCGAGTACGTGCTGCGCGAAGAGAACAGGGTGCTGAACATCCTCGGAGCGACCTCGGGCGATACCGGCAGCTCTGCCGAATACGCGATGCGCGGCAAGCGCAACATCGCCGTGTTCATGCTCTCGCCGCACGGCAGGATGAGTGCATTCCAGCAGGCGCAAATGTACGCGCTGGCCGACCCCAACATCCACAACCTCGCGGTCGAGGGGACGTTCGACGACTGCCAGGACATCGTCAAGGCACTTTCGGGCAATGCGCAGTTCAAGCGCACACATTCGCTGGGCGCCGTCAATTCGATCAACTGGGCGCGCATCGCTGCTCAGGTCGTCTACTACTTCAAGGGCTATTTCGCTGCGACGGCCCGAGACGGCG
>DATGDG010000397.1:0-2190 GCA_035311025.1 Casimicrobiaceae bacterium | reverse complement strand
GTGCCGATCAGCGAGTACCGGTCCTCGTAGGGAATGACGAAGACGATGCGCTGGTCGGCGCTCTGCAGGATGTAGGCGTGGTCCTCCGCATGCACGCGCGGCACGACGATGTGGCTGCCCTTGACGTGGCGCACGCGCGCGCCCGTCGGGGCGGTGCCGACCAGGCCCAGGACGTCGCCGACCCACGGGCCGGTCGCATTGACCAGCGCGCGCGCCTGAACCTCCGAGGTCGAGCCGTCGCGCGCGGCGAGCCTCGCCCGCCACAGGCCGTCATCGCGCCGCGCGCGCTCGAGCGACGTACGCACGCGCACCTCCGCACCGCGCGCCCGCGCGTCGATCGCGTTCAGCACGACCAGGCGCGCGTCGTCGACGCGCGCGTCGGCATAGACGAAGCCGTTGTGGAACCGCGGCTTCAGGCCGGCGCCGTAGCGGCTGCCGTCGAGCCGGGTCGCGAAGGATTTCGGCAGGGTCATCCGGCCGCCGAGCCGGTCGTAGAGGAACAGCCCCGCGCGGATCATCCACTTCGGCCGCAGGTGCGGCTCGTGCGGCAGCACGAACATCAGCGGCTCGATGATGTGGGGTGCGGCGCGCAGCAGGACTTCGCGCTCGGCCAGCGCCTCGGCCACCAGCCGGAACTCGTAGTGCTCGAGGTAGCGCAGGCCCCCGTGGATCAGCTTGGTGCTCCACGACGAGGTGTGCGCGGCGAGGTCGTCGCGCTCGACCAGCAGCACCGAGAGTCCGCGCCCCGCGGCATCGCGCGCGATGCCCGCGCCGTTGATGCCGCCGCCGATCACCAGCAGGTCGTAGGGGCTCGATCTCATGGCCGAAGCCGGCGATTTTACCGGATGCCCCCGTCCCTGCAGCCCGAGTCCCGGCGACGGCGGCCGCGATGCTACGATGCTCGCTCGCCTGGAAGGAGAGCATGATGAACATCGTTCCGGAAGTCGCGGCACTCGACTCCGAGATGCGCCGGTGGCGCCACCACCTGCACGCGCATCCGGAGACGGCGTTCGAGGAGGTCGCGACCGCAGCCTACGTCGCCGAGCGCCTGCGCTCGTTCGGCCTCGAGGTCCACACCGGGCTCGCGAAGACCGGCGTCGTCGGCGTGCTGTCGAACGGCAGCTCGCGCGAGGCGATCGGGATGCGCGCGGACATGGACGCGCTGCACGTCGACGAGCAGTCGGGCGTGCCGCACGCATCGACCCACCACGGCCGCATGCACGCATGCGGCCACGACGGGCACACAACGATGCTGCTCGCAGCGGCCAAGGCGATGGCGCAGCGACGGCATTTCGACGGGACCGCGTATTTCATCTTCCAGCCCGCGGAGGAGAACGAAGGCGGCGGCCGCGTGCTGGTCGCGGAAGGGTTGTTCGACCGCTTCCCGATGCGCGCGGTCTACGGGATGCACAACTGGCCGCGGCTGCCCGCCGGCTCGTTCGCGATGCGCGAGGGCCCGCTGATGGGCGCGTACGACATCTTCGAGATCGTCGCGACCGGCAAAGGCGCGCACGCGGCGATGGCCTACCAGGCGAAGGATCCGATGCTCTTCGCGGCGCACGCGATCAACGCGCTGCAGACGATCGTGTCGCGCAACATCCATCCGATGGAGACGGGCGTGGTCAGCGTCACCCAGGTGCACGCCGGCGACACCTGGAACGTCATCCCCGAGCAGGTCGTGCTGCGCGGGACCGTGCGCACGTTCGAGCGCGAGGTGCAGGACCTGATCGAGGCCCGGATGCGCGGGATCGTCGAAGGCGTCGCCGCGACGTTCGACATGCACGCGACCCTGCGCTACGAGCGCCGCTATCCCGCGACGGTCAACAGCGCCGAGGAGACGGCGCAGGCCGCGCGCGCGGCCGCCGCCGTGGTCGGCGAGGCGAGGGTCGAGCGCGCTCCGGTGCCCGAGATGACCAGCGAGGACTTCGCGTTCATGCTGCAGGCAAAGCCCGGCTGCTACGTGTGGCTGGGCGCCGGTGCGAGCGCGGATCCGCCCGGCCTGCACAATCCGCGCTACGACTTCAACGACAACGTGCTCGCCATCGGCGCGAGTTACTGGGTGACGCTGGCCGAGCAGCAGCTGCCGCTCGCGCCGGTGCTGCGCAGCGCCGCGTAGCTCCCCTCACCCCGGTCGCGTCATCGCGGCCGGGTCGACCCAGCGATCGAAGTTCTCGCCGCTGACGAGGCCGA
>DATGDG010000396.1:0-10874 GCA_035311025.1 Casimicrobiaceae bacterium | reverse complement strand
CCGTCGATGTTCCGAACGGCGACGTCGATGCGCCCGCCGACCGGCGTGCAGCGCAGCGCATTGTCGAGGAGGTTGGACAGCAGGATCGCGAGACTCGTGTCGTCGCCCTCGACGAGCGCGGGTTCGGAATGGGCGAGTCCGAGATCGATCTCTTTCTGCGCTGCGAGCCCGGCGCGCGCGACGATCGCGTCCTTGGCGATCGCGACGAGGTCGCAGCGGGTCTTCTGGGCCGCGAGCGCCTCGGGCTCGACGCGCGCGAGGGTCAGGAGCTGCTCGACGAGGTGCGAGGCGCGGTCCACCGCGGCGTCCAGATCGTCGAGCGAAGCGGTCGCGCCCTGCGTCGCGCCGTTGCGCCGCGCGAGATCGAGTTGCAGCTTGAGCGCGGCGAGCGGCGTGCGCAGCTCGTGCGCGGCGTCGGCGGTGAAGCGTCGCTGGGCCGACAGCGCGTCGGACAGGCGCGCGAGCAGGCCGTTGAGGCTCGCGCCCAGCGGCCGCAGCTCCTCGGGCAAGCCGTTCTCGCCGATCGGCGCGAGCGCATCGGGGCGCCGCTTGCTCACTGCGCGCGACATCGCTGCGAGCGGACGCAGCCCGTGCCCGACGCCGAGCCACATCAGCAGGCCGAACACCGGCATCAGCGCGGCGAACGGGAGCAGCGTCCGCAGCGCCGTCTGGGTCGCGAGCCTGTCGCGCTCGTCCTGCGGCTGAGCGATCTGCAGCGCATGCGTTCCGTGCACCATCGTGTAGACCCGCCAGTCACGGCCGTTGCGGCTGACCGTCGAATACCCTTCGCGCGCGGGAACCGGCAGTCCCATCCCGGGTCGCGTCCAGTAGACGAGGACGCCGTCGCGGTCCCAGATCTGGGTGACGAGCTCGGTGATTCCCGTGCCCCGGGGAACGTCGGGCGTGTCGAAGCCGGGGCGCTGGCCGCGCAGCAGGTCGTCCATGCGCGTCGAGTAGGCGAGCTGCTTCAGCTGCAGATCGAGCAGCGCGCCGATTTCGCGGCGCGCGGCGACATAGGTCGCCGCACTCGCGGCGAGCCCGATGATCGCGAGCCCGGCGAGCAGCCAGACGAGGAGCGTGCGGCGGATCGAGTTCATCGCGCCGATGTCACGCGAGGGCGTAGCCGACGCCACGCAGGGTCCGGATCGCGTCGACGCCGAGTTTCTTGCGCAGGTTGTGCACGTGGACCTCGATGGCGTTGCTCTCGACTTCCTCGCCCCAGCGATAGATGCGCTCCTCGAGCTGCGCTTTCGAAAGCGCCGCACCCGGGCGCTCGAGCAGCGCCGCGAGCAGCGCGAATTCGCGCGCCGACACGTCGATCGCGCGGTCGCCCTGCGTCACGGTGTGCTTCTCGGTGTCGAGCACGAGCTCGCCGTGGCGCAGCAGGTTGTCCTCGCGCCCGACATCGCGGCGCAGCAGCGCGCGCATCCTCGCCGTCAATTCGTCGAGGCTGAAGGGCTTGGTCAGGTAGTCATCGGCGCCCGCATCGAGTCCGGCGACCCGGTCCGCCACCGCGTCGCGCGCGGTGACCACCAGCACGCGCACGCGGTTGCCTGCCCGGCGCAGTTCGCGCAGCAGGTCGAGCCCGCTCTTGCGGGGCAGGCCGAGGTCGAGCAGCACCAGCACGTAGGCGTCGCCTGCGGTCTCGAGCGCGAGGCGGGCGGCCTCGCCGTCGCCGACGCGATCGACGGCGTAGCCGTCCTGCGTGAGCGCCTGCTGCAGCGTCCTGGCGATCATCGGGTCGTCCTCGACCAGCAGGATGCGCATTGCGTCGATCTTCCCTCGCCGCCTGGCGGCGTGTTGCCCAACGCTGGATTCTAAGGCGCGGAGCTTAAGGGGGGCTGAGCGCCCGGCGGGCCGCGGGAGGCGCCAGCTGCGCCGGCGCGCCGTACGGACCCCTTGCGGCGCCGCCTTGCCGGTCGGCCCGGAAGGTACAATGGAGGCCTTCGCGGAGATGACCGATGCAACGACTGCGCAAGCCCTTGTACGCCTTCGCGCTCGGCGCAGCGCTGCTCGCCTGCGCTCCGGCCATGGCTCGCGACTACACGCTGAAGAGCCTCACGATCGTCGACCCGAACGCCCGCGCCACCCCGCCCGGCGCGCGCAGCGGCGGTGCCTACCTGACGATCCAGAATCACGGCAAGGACAATGACGAGCTGATCGGCGCCACGTCGCCGATCGCCGCCAGCACCGAACTGCACACGATGCGCATGGAGGGGGACGTCATGCGCATGCGCGCCGTGACGTCGATCGGCATCCCGGCCGGATCGACGATGTCGCTCGCGCCCGACGGTTACCACGTGATGTTCGTCGGGCTGAAGAAGCCGCTGGTGGCCGGCAAGGTCGTGCCGCTGACGTTGAAGTTCGCGAAGGCGGGAACGATCGACGTCGAGGTGACCGTCACGTCGCTCGACAGCGCGGCATCGCCGGCTTCGATGCACGGCGGGATGGGCATGCCGACGTCGCCTCCGGCGCATTGACGGGGTTCCGGCACCGCTGCCTGCAGCGCTCCGCATCGCGCCGCGGACCTCGTCGGACCGGCGACGGGCATCCCACCCCCGGTCAGACCCCCGCGCCATAGTAAAATCCACCGGTGCAAGCCCTCGCCCCATCCGCCCCGGCGCGTGCTGTCCGCGCCATGCCGCGTCCCTCCGACGCGCGGCGCCCCGTCGCGGCCTGGCTGTTCGTCTGCTGCGCGCTGGTGTTCGCGATGGTCGTCGTCGGCGGCGTGACCCGGCTCACCCACTCGGGACTGTCGATCACCGAATGGCAGCCGATCGTCGGCACGCTCCCGCCGCTGTCGGATGCCGCGTGGAACGAGGCCTTCACCAGGTACCAGGCGACGCCCGAATACCGCGACGTCAATCGCGGCATGACGCTCTCCGAGTTCAAGGGCATCTTCTGGTGGGAGTATTTCCATCGGCTGCTTGGACGGGGGATCGGCGTCGCGTTCCTCGTGCCTTACCTGTGGTTCCTGACGCGCGGGCGCATCCCGCCCGGTTACGCCAGGCCCCTCGCCGGCATCTTCGTCCTCGGCGGACTGCAGGGGGCGCTGGGATGGTTCATGGTCGCGAGCGGACTCGTCAGCGACCCGCACGTATCGCAGTTCCGGCTGACCGCGCACCTCGGGCTGGCGTTCCTGATCTACGCCGCGATGTTCTGGACCGCGCTGTCGCTGATCTACCCGGATCGCGCAAACCGGCAGCTCCCGGGCGTGCGGTCCGCGCGCAGGCTGGCGTTCGCCATCGCCGCGCTGGTGTTCGTGATGGTGCTCTCCGGCGGTTTCGTCGCCGGCATCAGGGCCGGCTTCGCCTACAACACGTTCCCGCTGATGCAGGGCCGGTGGATTCCGCCCGAGATCATGATGCTCTCGCCGTGGTGGAAGAATTTCTTTTGGAACATGGCGACCGTGCAGTTCGACCATCGGATCATCGCATGGTTGCTCGCGTTTTCGATCCCCTACACGTGGTGGCGCGTGCGCAAGTCCCGGGTACCGTGGCGCACCCGGCGCGGCGCGGATGCGCTGCTCGCCGGGCTCATGATCCAGATCTCTCTTGGCATTGCGACGTTGATCAACGTCGTTCCGGTCCCGCTCGCGGCGATGCATCAGGCGGGTGCACTGATCGTGTTCACGCTCGCGCTCAATGTCGCGCATTCGCTGCGATGATGCGGGACACGATCGAAGGCTCACCGGGAAGGCTCTCGACACATGGCTGATTTGCGCGCACTCGACGAACCGCTGTCCGACGCCGAGCTCGACGAGCTCGAGGCGTTCCTCGCATCGGACGCAGTCCCGCAGGATTGCATGGACCTCGAGATGCTCGACGGTTTCCTGACCGCGATCGTCAGCGGCCCGGAGTCGATCCAGCCGTCCGAATGGCTGCCGCAGGTCTGGAGCGACGGCGGGCGCATGACCAATCCGGCGTTCGCGAACAACGACCAGGCCCAGCGGATCATGGGGCTGATGCTGCGGCACACGGTCGGGATCCAGCGCACGCTCGCCGAATCGCCGACGCGCTTTCGCCCGCTGCTCTACATGCCCGAGGAGGGCGCGCGCAACGACAAGACCCCGCCCGAGGCCTCGGCGTGGTGCGAGGGCTACATGGCGGGGGTCAAGCTGCGCGAGGACGAGTGGCAGCCGCTCTACGATTCGCCCGACGCCCGCGACTGGGCGTTTCCGATCGAGGCGCTCGCTTTCGGCGACCAGGATCCCGAGTTCGCCGAATGGATCGACGACAAGGAGAAGCGGGCGAGCCTCGTCGACGAGTTGCCGGTCGCGTCGGTGCTGATCTACCGCTTCTGGCAGGAACGCCGCCGCGGCCAGGAATCGCGCAGCGGCGGGTCGAGGCGCGAGTTGCCCGAATCCGCGTCCGCGCGCAAGGCGCGCCAGCGCCTGCACTGATCGCGCGGCGACGCGATCGGGGGTGCGGTTTCCCTAGAGCGCCATCCCTTCGGGCAGCAGTCCTGCCGCCTCCGGATGGCGGCGCATGTAGGCGCGGACGTACGAGCAGACCGGGATGACCGAAAGGCCCTGATCGCGCGCGTGGGCGAGCGCCGCCGCGACCAGTCTCGCCGCGATGCCGCGACCCTCCAGGGACGGGGGGACTTCGGTGTGGACGAGCCGCATCGCACTCCCGTCGAGGCGGTAATCGCAGTGCGCGAGCTCCCCCTCGACGACGGTCTCGAAGCGATGCAGGCCGGCGTTGTGCGCGATCGTCGGCTCGGGCCGCGCGGTCTTCGTCATTGGACCCGATAGACGCGGTTGTCGACGATCTTCACGCGATCGCCGACGCGCAGCTCGCCCTGACCGACTTCGCTCACCGAGACCGACCCGCCCGAGTCGAGCCTGACGACGACGCTGTAGCGGGGGGCGGCGTTGGACTTTTCGACCTGATGGCCGACTGCGGCCCCCCCGATCGCGCCCGCGATCGTCGCCACCGTCTGTCCGGTTCCGCTGCCGATCTGGTGGCCGATCACGCCCCCGGCAATGCCGCCGATGATCGTGCCCAGGCCGATCGGCGCCGACGAGCCTGGTTGGTACATCTGGATCGATTCGACGACCCCGTAGTCCGTGCGCTGGGTGACGACGGGGGTTTGTGGGTACACCGGGTACGCGGGATCGTAGGTGGCGCATCCGCCTGCGAGCGCGCCTGCGGCGAGCAGCGCCATTCCTCCGATGCGAAATGTCGTTGATTTCATCGATGTCTCCGGCAAGTCATGACGTGGCGACTGGCTCCGATGCGCCAGGGCGGCGGGGGCGGCCCGCGAGTCCAGGCGCGATGCGCAGGAGCGATTCGACAGCGAACTCCGCCCCCGCTGCGGTCCGGAGCCTCACCGAATATACATGGGGCCTCGCCTTGGGCGTTCAATTACCAGGGTCGCGAGCCTCAGGCGGACGGACCGAACAGGAACGAATCGCGCGACAGCGCCCCGTTCTCGTAGCCATCGACGACCCGCTCGACAGGCGGCGCGGATCCCGCGGCACCGTAGGCGACCAGCAGCGGCAGGTAATGCTCTTCGGTCGGATGCGCGCGCGCGGCATCCGGCGCCTCGTCGCGGTAATGGGTGAGCGCGGCGTCGTCGTGGGCGTTCAATCGCTGCTCGAGCCATTGCGTGAAATCCACCGCATAGCGCAGCGGCTCCCCGCGGCCGCGGTTGACGATCCAGTCGCGCAGGTTGTGGGTCGCGTGGCCGGACCCGACGATCAGCACCCCGGTCTCGCGCAGCGGCTGCAGCGCGCGCCCCAGCGCAAGGTGATGCGCGGTTCCCCGCGCGGGGGAGACCGACAGCTGGATCACCGGGATGTCGGCGTCGGGGTACATCCATCGCAGCGGCACCCAGACGCCATGGTCGAGCCCCCGGCAGCCGTCGATCCCCGCGGTGATTCCGGCGTTCTTCAGAAGGCGCACCACCTCGGTGGCGAGATCCGGATTGCCGCGCGCCGGGTACCGGATCTCGTAGAGCGCCTGCGGAAAGCCGCCGAAGTCGTGGATGGTTTCGGGCCTGGCGCTGCCCGTCACCATCGGCAGCGCGGTCTCCCAGTGCGCAGAGGACACCAGCACGGCCTCCGGGCGCTGCAGCCGCTGGCCCAGCGCGTGCCATGCGTCGCCGACTTCACCGGGCGCGATCGCATGCATCGGTGATCCGTGCGAGACAAACAGGGTCGGCAGCGGTTTCATCGTCGTGGTGGGGTGGCGGATTCGTGGACGCGGATGCTACGACCTCGCGCCGCCGATGTCATCGCGCGAGCCGTTGCCCAGCAGCGCCGACGCGATCGCCGTCACGGCGAGGAACGCCGGGTATTCCCATCCGCCGCCCTTGGCCGTGAACATCCAGCCGTTCGCGAGGTGCGGCCAGGTCGCGCCGATCAGTTCCACGGCGAGGACGGCAGCGACCCAGCGGGTCTTGATGCCGATGATCAGCAGGGCGCCGCCGGCCAGCTCGAGGGCGAAAATCACGTAGGCGAGCGGCCCCGGCAGGCCCACGGATTCGAAGAATTTCGCGGTTCCCGGGAGCGTGAAGATGAAGTATTTCTGCATTGCATGCGCAATGAACATGATCCCCAGGGCCATGCGCAGCAGGATTGCCGCGGCATCGATACGACGGTTGGATGACATGATGGGTTCCGTGGTGGTTGCGTCGTGGCGACGCGATAGCCGAATGGTAGTCGTTGACACTGGGGGAATAAATGCTGTATCTAGCGATAGATAATTGCTGGATTCGCAATAATCCGTGGACCGATTTCAGGCAATTGCCGCATTTGCGAGAGTCGTCGAGTCCGGAAGCTTCGCCCGGGCGGCGGATCGCCTCGGGGTCTCGGTGTCGGCAATATCGCGGCAGGTGGCCGACCTCGAGGCGCATCTGGGCGCACGGCTGCTCAACCGCACGACGCGCAGGCTGTCGCTGACCGAGAGCGGGAGCGTCTATTACGAGCGCTGCGTCCAGCTGCTCGCCGACCTCGAGGAGGCCGAAGAAGCCGTCTCGTCGGCCGCGGTCGTGCCGCGGGGCACGCTGCGGCTCACCGCGCCAATCAGTTTCGGCGCCGGCTACCTCGCTTCTGCGATCGCCGAGTTCGGCGAAAGGCATCCGCAGCTGCGCTTCGACGTCGAGCTGTCCGATCGCGCCGTCGATCTGGTCGACGAAGGACTCGACCTCGCAGTCCGGATCGGGGAGATCGGCAGCCAGGCGCTGATCGGGCGCCGGGTCGGCATGTCGCAGCTGGTCTGCTGCGCATCGCCGTCGTACGTCGAACGCAACGCGCCGTTGCGCAGCCCCGAGGACCTGGCGGGGCACGCCTGCCTCACTTACGCGTATTCGTCGATCGGCAACCAGTGGCGCTTCAGCGACGCGGCCGGCGCCGTGCACGAAGTCCGGGTATCGGGCCCCGCGCACGCGAACAACGGCGCGATGCTCGCGGCGCTCGCGGTGGCCGGCGTCGGCATCATCCTCGAACCCGATTTCATCGTCGCGGCCGACGTGCGCGCAGGCCGCCTTGTCCGGCTGCTGCCCGATCACGCTGCGCCGTCGATGGGCATCCATGTCGCGTACCCCAGCCGCAGGCATCTGTCGGCCAAGGTGCGCGCGTTCGTCGATTTCCTCGCGGCGCGCTTCGCGCGCGATCCGGCGTGGCGCCTGTCGCCGCCGGAGTCCCCCCGAGGCTAGGGCAGCTGGATCTTGCCGCCGCCTCCCAGCGGGCCTCCGGGCGGGAGCGATGCGCCTGCCGGAGGCAGCACGATCGACGACGAAGCCTGGCGGCGCATTTCCTGCAGCTCGCGCATCGCCCGCTCGACCCCGGCCTTCGTCGCTTCGGCGTAACCCTCGACCGCCTCGGCCAGCGTGCGCGCCTCGATGTCGAAGGTGATCGGCAGCGGACCCATGTTGGTCATCAGCTGCGCCTCGCCCTGGAACAGCGGCGGGCGCGCAGCGTCCGGGCTGCCGTCGCTCTTCACGGGAATCAGCACGCGCAGCGTGCCGATCTTGCGGTCGGTATAGATCTCCTCGCGATACAACGAGGCCGCGTCCATCGCCGTCTCGGTTCCGCGGGTGCCAGGTTCTGGAGTCATGGTCGTCTTCCGTCTGATACGTCGTCGGCGCCTAGCCTACTGGATGTCGGGATGCCGCGGCAACCTCGTGCGGAATGCGAGGGCGATCCTGTCGACGACGCGCGAGCGGGGGCGTGCGCAGTCGCCGGCGGCCCTTGCGGCGGAATCATTCGCGTTGACGATTTCGGGTCTCGCAGCCTAGCATCGCGGCCTGGCGAGCCCGCCAGGGATACGGAGTCCATCATGCGCATGTTGAAAATCTTACTTTGTGCTGCGGTTGCGGCGTTTGCATTGCCGGCCATGGCGGATACGTGGCCGTCGCACCCGGTCAAGATCGTCGTGCCGTTCGCGGCGGGCGGACCGGCCGACGTCTATGCGCGCTATCTCGGCCAGCGCCTCGAGAAGCAGCTCGGCCAGCCGTTCGTCGTCGAGGATCGCCCCGGCGGCGGTTCGGTCGTCGGCACCGAGATCGTCCACCAGAGCGCTCCCGACGGCTACACGCTGCTGATGATGTCGAACACCCACACCGTCAACGAATCGCTGATGCCGAACAAGCCGTTCAAGCTGATGCGGGACTTCGTCCCGGTCGCGCCGGTCAACTACTCCGACCTGGTGCTGGTCGTGAACCCGAAGGTGCCGGTGAAGACGCTCGCCGACCTGATCGCATTGGCGAAGAAGGAACCCGGCAAGCTCAACTTCGCCTCGTCGGGCCCCGGCACGCCCTACCACATGGCAGGCGAGCTCTTCAACGCGATGGCGCACGTCAACATCGTCCACGTTCCGTACAAGGGAAGCTCGGGGGCGCGCACCGGCGTGATCGGCGGGCAGGTCGAGATGATGTTTGATGCCGTCACGGTGATGAACGAGCAGGTGAAGGCGGGCCGCGTTCGCGCATTGGCGACGACCGGCAAGGTGCGCTCGGCGGTGATGCCCGACGTGCCGACCGTGTCCGAGGCCGGCGTTCCCGGCTACGAAGCGACGATCTGGCTGGGGATCATGGCGCCGAAAGGCACCCCGAACGCTGTCGTCGTCAAGCTGAACAAGGCGATCAGCGAGATCGAGTCCGAACCCGAGGTCAAGGCCGATTGGGCGAAGCAGGGTGCCACGCCGATGATCATGACCCCCGAGGCGTTCAACAAGTACCTCGAAGGCGACATCGTGAAGTGGGCGCACGTCGTCAAGATCTCCGGCGCCAGGGTCGACAGGTGAGCGGGGCGGCTCCCTACGCGCTGCAACTGCTGTCTGCGGGAGCCGCCAAGGGTGTCGTGCAGGCGCTCGCCGGGTCGTTCGAACGGGAGACGGGCGCGACGCTCGCCGCGACTTTCGATGCGGCGGGCACGATCCGGGACCTGTTCGTCGGAGGCGCGCCCTGCGACGTGCTGATCCTGCCCGCGCCGATGCTGGATGCGCTGGCCGCACAGGGGAGGATCGAGCCGGCCTCGATCTCGCCCCTGGGCGACGTGCCGACCGGCATTGCGGTTCCCTCCGGTGAGCCCGCGCCTTCGGTCGGGGGCGTCGATGGGTTGCGCGAGGCCCTGGCGGGCGCTTCCGCGCTGTACTGCCCCGACATCGAGCGTGCGACCGCCGGCATCCATTTCGTCGGCGTGCTGAAGAAGCTCGGCATCCACGAGCGCGTCGCCGGGAGGGTCAGGCCCTACGCCAACGGCGCGACCGCAATGGCGGCGATGGCGAAGGCCGAGCCGGCCGGGCGCTCGGGGGCCGTCGGCTGCACGCAGGTCACCGAGATCCTGTACACCCCCGGCGTCACGCTGGTCGCGACCCTGCCCGACGAGGTCGCGCTCACCACCACCTACTCGGCAGCCGTTTCGCGCCGCGCCGGCGACGCCGGATTGGCGCGGCGCTTCGCCTCGCTGCTGACTGGCGCGGAGACGCTCGAACTGCGCCGCAGGGGCGGCTTCGAATAGTCGTTTCCTCGCCGGCCGTGCTTCAGCGCGGCGGCGGATGCCCGACGAGTGCCTGCCGGATCGCGCGGAGCTTGGCCTTGACACGCATTTCGTTGTCGAGGCCGATGCGCACCCTGATCTTCTGCCCCGCCGACATCGACTCGAGTCCAGGATCGGCGAACTTGTAGACGATCTTCGGCTGCACGAGCGCGATCGGCCCCTTGGGCTCGGGCGCCGCCAGCAGGTGATCGATGACGAAGACCAGCCTGTCGTTGAAGTACTTGCCCGGGTAGCCCAGGTCCTCGTACGCCTTCTGGAACAGCGGGTAGAAGCGCACGTAGGTCGCGACCAGCCGCGTCGTGTCCGCGGCTTCCATCAGGTTCACGTACGGGGTGTAGCGCGCCGCGTTGTCGGCAGCGAGCACCGTCTGTCCATCGGACTGCGTCGTCGCCAGCGATCCGCCGACCGGCTGCACGGGCATCTTCTGCACGGCGGCCGTCTGCCGCGGCAGGTTGTCGATCGTCGCCACGAAGCGCTGCACGATCTGCTGCAGGTGGAAGATGCGGTCGAGCGGCGCCTTGCCGAAGATCGCGGCCATCGCGTCCTGCATCGCCGGATCGCTGTCGGCAAGGGCGGGCAGCGGCGCCTCCTGCGCCGCGGGTCCCGCACCGGCGGCCTCGATCGGGTGCTCGGGCCCGGTGGCGGTGGTTGCGGCAGGCGGTGTCGCGGCGGGGGCAGCCGGCGCTGCAGGGGCCGGCTGCGGCGCTGGCGGGTACATCTGCTTCCAGAGGAGCACGCCCGCCACGATGGCTGCTGCGATCGTGATCAGGGACCACCCGAGGTTCCTGCGCGATGCCTTCCCCCCGCCCTGCGGGTCCACTGGATGCTGCAGGCCCTGCCTGCCTACCGACGGCTCGATTCGTTCCAT
>DATGDG010000395.1:0-2369 GCA_035311025.1 Casimicrobiaceae bacterium | reverse complement strand
CGCGATTGCCCGCACGCGGTCGTCCGCGCATTTTACGCGCGACCGCTGCGCGGGCCGCGCCACGCCCCGCGGCCACGCGACCGGCGGCGTGGCGGATCGCTGACGATGCAGCGCGTCAGCAAGACCGTCCTGGTGCCCTATGCCGCGGAGCGAATGTTCGAACTCGTCGACGGCATCGAGCTCTACCCGCAGTTCCTGCCGTGGTGCGCCGGCGTCCAGGTTCTGGACCACGGGGGGGACCGCAAGACCGCGCGGATCGAGATCGACTACCACGGCGTGCGGGCGCACTTCACCACCGACAACCTGAACACGCCGCCGCAATCGATCGTCGTGACGCTCAAGGACGGTCCGTTCCGGCACCTCCACGGCGAATGGCGCTTTCGCGCGCTGTCGGAGCACGGCTGCAAGGTCGAATTCGAGCTGGCCTATGAATTCACGACCCACGTGCTCGAGCGCGTCGTCGGCCCGGTATTCAGCCACATCGCCAACACGTTCGTCGACGCCTTCGTCAAGCGCGCCGACGCGCTCCCTTCCCGCGCCCCGGCGGTGCCGCGATGAGGGTCGAGGTCGCCTACGTGGGCGCCGGATTCGAGGCTCGGGTCGCCGTCGTGCTGGACGAAGGCGCCTGCGTCGCCGATGCCGTCGAGCGCTCGGGGCTGCTCGCACGAATCCCCGAGCCGGCCGGAGACCTCGCCTGTGCGATCTTCGGCAGGCGCGCCGACGCCGGCTCGCCGCTGGCCGACGGCGACCGCGTCGAACTCACGCGTCCCCTCGTTCGCGATCCCAGGCTCGCGCGGCGGCGCGCCGCCGAACACCGGCGCCGTTTGCGCTAGCGCGCAAATCGTGGAGAATCGCGGCGTGCGTTCGCTCCCCACCGCCCCCCGCCCGGTTCGCCATGCTACGCCTACGCGCCTGGCGTTGCGTCCATTCGCCGCCATTGCCCTCGTGCTGGCCGCCGCCTACGGCGGCCCAACTCTCGCCGCCGAGCATTCGTTCGGGGAAGTTGCGCGCGCGTCGCTGGGCGCCGCAGCCTCGCGGGTGCTGGAGGGGGCCCAGGACGTCGCGGTCTATGCGCTGTCGCTGGTCGGCGTCGACTATCGCTACGGCGGCGAAACCCCGGACCGTGGCCTCGATTGCAGCGGGCTCATCCGCTACGTGTTCCAGCAGACTACCGGGGTGACGCTCCCGCGCACGGCCCATGAACTCGCCCGGATCGGGGCCAAGGTGCCACGGTCCGAACTCGTCCCCGGCGATCTCGTGTTCTTCAATACCCGGCGCTCGGCGTTCTCGCACGTCGGCATCTATCTCGGCAACGGGGAATTCATCCACGCGCCGTCGAAAGGCGGCGAAGTCGGCGTCGCGCAGCTGTCGTCCTCGTACTGGAAGAAGCGCTACGACGGGGCGCGCAGGCTGGTCGGCGTCCTTCCGTCGCTGATGCCTTCGATCGTTTCCCCTGCGATCGCCGGCACGGCAGGGCCGGGTCCAGATGCCGCAGATCGACCACCGGATCCGGTGTCCTCGATCCGGCCCGACGCGGCCGAGCCCCCTTCGACAGCCCCTTCGGTCGACGTGCTTCCCTAGTTCGGCGCGGGACCGCGCGTCACTCGCGCGCGCCCGCGCGGCGCAGGTCCTCGGCGAGTTCGGTCTCGTTGCCGCGCAGCGCCCAGGAGAGCGCGGTGGCGCCGTCTTGGTTGCGGTGGTTCACGTCGGCGCCTTCGCGAATCAGCAGGCTGGCGGTGCCTGGGTGATGCTGGCGGATCGCCATCATCAGCGCCGTCGTGCCGTTGGGAGACGTGGCGTCGATGTTGGCGGCGTGATCGATCAGGAATGACACGATCCGGTCGTGGCCACCGGTTGCCGCGTAGATCAGCGGCGTCCAGCCATCACGATTGACCGACGCGCCACCCGCCTGCAGCGCCTGCACCGTCTCGAGGTTGCCGGAGAGCGAGGCGAGCATCAAGGGCGTGTCGCCGTGGGCATTCGGCAGGTCGACCTTGGCGCGCGCCGCGAGTAGCGCCTTGACCGTCGCGGCGTAGCCGTGGCGGGCGGCGATGCACAGCATCGGCTCGCCCTGGCGATCGACCGAATCGGGGTCCATGCCGCGGGCAAGCAGGGCCTGGACTTCGGCGACGCGATCGTTGCTGACGGCGGCGATGAGGTCGTCGAGCAGCCCGGCGCCGGCTGCGGCAAGCGAGTACGCGAAAAGCGCCAAGCCGACGATCGCGCCGCGCAGGCGTTGATCAATGCGCATGGTCCGGAATCCTGAAAAGGCGGAAGAAATTGTCGGTGGTCGCGGTGGCGATCGCGTCCAGAGGAACCCTGCGCAGCCGCGCGATCTCCTCCGCGACGTGCCGCACCCACGCCGGCTG
>DATGDG010000394.1:0-1983 GCA_035311025.1 Casimicrobiaceae bacterium | reverse complement strand
GCTTGGGGCCGGCGCTCACTCGGGCGCCGTGGAAGAGGCTTGGGGAGAGGGCGATCGCGATCAATGCCCCGGCTTCGCGGCAGGAGCGGCGGATACCGGGGCTGCAGCCTTGCCTTCGGGGCCCGGCGACTGGATCTGAAAGAACACCTCGTCCTGGCGGATCATGCCCAGGTCGGCGCGGGCCCGTTCCTCGATCGCCTCGTAACCGGTCTTGAGATCGCGCACATCGGCGTCGAGCGCGTCGTTGCGCGCCTTGAGCTTCGCATTGACGTCGCGCTGCAGCGCCACCTGCCGGCCGTATTCGCGCACCTGCAGCCAGCCGCCCTTGCCCAGCCACATCGGGTACTGGATGGCGGCGATCAGCGCCGCGAAGACGAGGGCTAGCCAGCGCACGGTCCGGAGTCAGCGCAGGTTGAAGAAGGCCTCGCGCCCCGGATACGTCGCGGCATCGCCCAAGTCTTCCTCGATGCGCAGCAACTGGTTGTACTTGGCGATCCGGTCGGAGCGCGACAGCGAGCCGGTCTTGATCTGGCCGGCGTTGGTGCCGACCGCGATGTCGGCGATCATCGAATCCTCGGTCTCGCCGGATCGGTGCGACACGACCGACGTGTAGCCCGCGCGGGTCGCCATGGTGATCGCCGCGAAGGTCTCCGACAGCGTTCCGATCTGGTTGATCTTGATCAGGATCGAGTTGGCGACGCCCTTGGCGATACCCTGCTTCAGGATCCGGGTGTTGGTGACGAAGATGTCGTCGCCGACCAGCTGCACCCGCTTGCCCAGGCGGTCGGTCAGGTGCTTCCACCCGTCCCAGTCATCCTCGGCCATGCCGTCCTCGATGCTGACGATCGGGTACTTGTCGCACCACGTCGCGAGCACGTCGGTGAACTCCTTCGCCGTCAGCGCACGGTTCTCGGATTCGAGGCGATACGCTCCATCCCGATGGAACTCGCTCGCCGCGCAGTCCAGCGCCAGCGCGATGTCGGTGCCGGGCGTGTAGCCGGCCTTGTCGATTGCCTCGACCAGCAATTGCAACGCAGCCTCGTTGGACGGCAGGTTCGGTGCGAAACCGCCCTCGTCGCCGACGGTCGTCGGCATCCCGCGAGCATCGATCAGCTTCTTCAGCGCATGGAACACCTCGGCGCCGTAGCGCAGCGCCTCGCGGAACGTTGGAGCGCCCAGGGGGACGAGCAGGAACTCCTGCAGGTCGATCTTGTTGTTCGCGTGCGCACCGCCGTTGATGACGTTCATCATCGGCACGGGCAGTTGCATCTCCCCGGCCCCGCCCAGGTAGCGGTACAGCGGCAGCGAGCATTCCTCGGCCGCGGCCTTGGCCACCGCACAGGAGACGGCGAGCAGCGCGTTCGCGCCCAGGCGCGACTTGTTGTCGGTGCCGTCGAGGCTGATCAGCGTGCGATCGACGAGCCCTTGCTCGGTGCCGTCGAGGCCGAGCACCGCCTCGCAGATCTCGGTGTTGACGTGCTCGATCGCCTTGGTGACGCCCTTGCCGCCGTAGCGCGCCGGGTCGCCGTCGCGGAGCTCGACCGCCTCCTTCGAGCCCGTCGATGCGCCCGAGGGCACGGCGGCCCGGCCCGAGACGCCCGATTCCAGGACCACGTCGGCCTCGACGGTGGGATTGCCACGGGAATCGAGGATCTCGCGGGCGATGACGTCGACAATGGCGCTCATTTTCAGGGATCAGGTATCAGGGATCAGATGTCAGATGTTGGGCGGCGCGCGCCTCAGCCGCCTTCGACCGCGTCGGTCATCAGCGCGTCCTCGGGAAATCCTGCCGCCTTCACCGCGGCGTCGATGTCCTTCAGGGTCTCGAGCAGCGCGCGCATCTTTCCGAGCGGCCAGGCGTTGGGCCCGTCCGACAATGCGACCTCGGGATTCGGATGGGTTTCCATGAAGAGGCCGGAAACGCCCGCCGCGACGGCCGCGCGCGCGAGCACGGGCACGAATTCGCGCTGCCCCCCCGACGAC
>DATGDG010000393.1:0-5004 GCA_035311025.1 Casimicrobiaceae bacterium | reverse complement strand
TCTGGAACTCGGGCGCGAAAGAAAAGCGCAGGCCCTCGCGCAACTGGCGGCCGAACTTTGCCTCCATCTGCTCATCGGACAGGTAGGTGATGTGTCCGATCATCCGCGCGACGCGCAACCCCCGTCGTGGCTTCACCCCGTGCGCATAGAAATTGCCTTCGTGGAACTCGGGATCGGTGAGGATCGCCTGGCGCGCGATTTCGTTGAACGCGATGTTCTCGGCCGAAAGATTCGGGGCCGCGGCAATGACCAGTGCGTGCCGCACGCGCTGTGGATAGCGTATCGCCCAGTCGAGCGCCTGCATGCCGCCGAGGCTGCCCCCCATCACCGTCGCCCACTGCGCGATGCCGAGGCGATCGGCAAGCCGCGCCTGGGCGTCGACCCAGTCCTCGACGGTCACCAGCGGGAAGTCGGCGCCCCAGGGCGCGCCGGTGGCGGAGTTGGTCGACAACGGGCCGGTCGACCCGAAGCAGCTGCCGAGATTGTTGACGCCGACGACGAAGAAGCGATCGGTGTCGAGCGGCTTGCCCGGTCCGACCATGTTGTCCCACCAGCCGATGTCATCGGGGGCGTCAGCGTAGTAGCCGGCGACGTGGTGCGACGCGTTCAGCGCATGGCAGATCAGCACGGCGTTGGAGCGCGCGGCGTCGAGCGTGCCGTAGGTCTCGTAGGCGAGCTCGTAGCCTTCGAGCGAGCGTCCGCAGGCGAGCGGCAGCGGCTCGTCGAAACGCATGCGCCGAGGGACGACCGCGCCCACCGAGCACCCGACTGGGGGGGTGCCTGCGGGACTGGCGCCGCCGGTGGTGTCGGAGAACGAAGGCATGGGCAACGACAGGGGCGGGAACGGAGGCAACAAAAAACCCGACCAGCTGCGAAGGCTTGATCGGGCTGGCCGGGTGTTTCGGACCGCTCCGCTTTAGCCGTATTTGTCCGCCTCAACCGCGGCGCGCGCCCGCAAGCTGGCTCAAATCGGCGCGTGGGGGGATTCTAGCGCATCGGCGTCGGCCGCGGGTCGGGCCGGGCCGCGGCGGTCGCACCGACGGGCTCAGGCATTCAGCCGGTCGAGTAGCGCCACGAGCTTGGCGGGGTCGTCGGCGCGCCGGATCCGCTCGACCAGCGCGGCACCTGCCGCGACGTCGGTCTGCAGGACCTTCTGCTTGACGCGCAGCAGGTGCGACGGATGCATCGAGAAATCGCGCAGGCCGACACCCAGCAGCAACCGCGTCAGCTGCAGCTCGCCGGCCATCTCCCCGCAGACGGCGATCGGCACGCCGGCCTTGTTCGCACCGGCGATCGCAAGGGCGATCAGCTTGATGACGGCCGGATGCAGCGGGTCGTACAGATGCGACACCATCTCGTCGGCGCGATCGACGGCAAGGGTGTACTGGATGAGGTCGTTGGTGCCGATCGACAGGAAATCGAGCCGCTTGACGAACGCCCCGATCGCGAGCACGGCAGCCGGGATCTCGATCATCCCGCCGACCGGGACATCGGCGACGAACGGCTCACCCTGCTCGCGCAGGCTCGCCTTGGCGCGCTCGATCATCGCCAGCGTCTGG
This sequence comes from Casimicrobiaceae bacterium, assembly GCA_035311025.1. GTDB lineage: Bacteria > Pseudomonadota > Gammaproteobacteria > Burkholderiales > Casimicrobiaceae > VBCG01. Next base: position 3,445 of record DATGDG010000393.1, on the reverse strand, counting down.
TCGATCTCGGACACCGACGCCAGCATCGGAATCAGGATGCGCACGTTGCCGTAATGACTGGCGCGCAGGATCGCGCGCAGCTGCGTCAGGAACAGCCGCGGCTCCGCGAGGCAGAACCGGACCGCGCGCAGCCCCAGCGCAGGATTGGGTGCGACGCGCGTCAGGCCCTCGAGGCCTTCGTGCTGCTTGTCGGCGCCCAGGTCGAACGTGCGGATCGTGACCGGCTTGCCCTGCATCCCCTGCGCAACCTTGCGGAAAGCCTCGAACTGCTCGTCCTCGGTCGGCAGGCTGTCGCGGTTCAGGAACAGGAACTCGGAGCGGAACAGCCCGACGCCTTCGGCACCGTTGGCGAGCGCCTGGTCGATGTCCTCGGGCAGCTCGATGTTCGCGTGCAGACCAATGCGAATGCCATCGATGGTCTCCGCGGGCTTGCTGCGCAGGCGCCGGAGCTTCTGACGCGCGAGCTCGAACTCGTTCTGCCGCAGCCGGTATTCGGCGAGGACCGCGCGGTCGGGATTGACGATGACGACGTGGCTCCCGCCGTCGACGATCAGCATCTCGCCGTCACGGATCAGCTGCCGCGCATTGTGCGTGGCAACGACCGCCGGCACGTTCAGGCTGCGCGCGACGATCGCGGTGTGGGAGGTGATGCCCCCGAGGTCGGTCAGGAACCCGCCGAAGTGGTGGTGCTTGAACTGGATGACGTCGGCCGGCGATAGGTCGTGGGCGACGAGGATCGTCTGCTCTTCCGCCCCCGGCGCCGGGAGCACGCCGGGGCGCCCCATCAGTCGCTTCAGCACTCGCTCGCCGACCTGCACGACGTCGGCCTTGCGCTCCCGCAGGTAGGCGTCGTCGATCTGCTCGAACTGGTCGACCAGCACGCCCATCTGGACAGTAAGCGCCCACTCTGCGTTGCAGCGTTGCTCGGCGATGATCCGCTTCGGGGTCTCCGACAGGGTCGGATCGTTGAGGATCATCGAGTGGACGTCGAGGAATGCGCCGAACTCGCTCGGCGCGTCACCCGAGACCATCGAAGCGCGCAGGCTTTCGAGCTCGTGGCGCACCTCGCCGACCGCCGCACTGAAGCGCTCGACCTCCGCCGCGACCTGCTGCGCAGTGATTGCATAATGCGCGACCTCGAGCGTCGCATGCGATACGAGCTGGGCGCGGCCGATGGCGATGCCGCCGGAAACGCCGATGCCGTGCAGCGCGAAGCTCACCATGCGCGCAGCCCCGTGCGCCGGGGCGGCAGCGCTAGATGCGGTTGTCGAGGTCGCCGTGGATCAGGTCGACGATCGCCGTCATCGCGGCCTGCTCGTCCGGGCCGCTGGTCTCGATGCGTATGGTCGAGCCGAAGGCCGCGGCGAGCAGCATCACCGCGACGATGCTGTTGGCGCTGGCGCGGCGCGCGCCGCTCGACAGCAGCACGCTGGAATGGAATCTCGAAGCGGCCTGGACGATTCTCGCGCAGGCCCGGGCGTGGAGCCCCTGGCGGTTGCTGACGACGATTTCTCGAGCTTGCATGGCGACGATCCGATCGCAGGATTTGGACGGAACGATTCCCGCCCTTGGCGGCGGGAGCCTCGGTATTGAGCGGAGCCGTCGCGCATTGGTTCCTCGCTTTGTGCACTGCACATGCAACTAAGTGCATCGTTGCGGGCGCCTCGTCGTCGCTCATCGCGGCTATTGCCCTTCCCCGAAATAATCCTTGATCAGCGCGCACAGCGCATCCATCGCCTCGGTCTCGTCGGGGCCGTCCACCTCGAGCACCACCTTGGAGCCCTTGCCCGCCGCCAGCATCATGACGCCCATGATGCTCTTGGCGTTGACCTTGCGCCCGTTGCGGCCGATCTGCACCTCGCTCTGGAAGCTCGCGGCGAGCTGGGTCAGCTTTGCCGAAGCCCGCGCGTGCAGCCCGAGGCGGTTGACGATCTCAACTTCGCGTTGCTGCATGGCGGTTCGTCGCCGGGACATGCAGCACGCCTTCGCACCCGCCGGATACGGCCTTGGTGAGCAGCGTGTCCATGCTCCTCGTCCTGTAAGTGAATGCTCGCACGAGCATCGGAAGATTGACGCCCGAGATCACTTCGACGCGACCGGGAACCGCCAGCTTGATCGCGAGATTGCAGGGGGTGGCACCGAAGATGTCGCAGAACACCGCGACGCCGTCGCCGGTATCGAGCGCGGCCACCGCGTCGCGCGCGACGGGCAGCATCGCCACCGGATCGTCGGTGGGCATGATCGACAGGATGCGCAGCTGCGCCGGCCGCGTGCCCAGCACGTGGGTCAGCGCGTTCACCAGGCTTTCGCCCAGCGTGCCGTGCGCGACGATGAGGACTCCGATCATGCGGGTGGCGGCGTGGGTCGAGACGACGAGCGTCGCCGCGAAAATGTTAGCACGCGCCGATCAGCGCCGTGGCGAACGTCGCGCCGACGTCGAAGCCCGTCTGCTCGGTGATTTCGACGAAGCAGGTCGGGCTGGTGACGTTGACCTCGGTCAGGAACGACCCGATCACGTCGATGCCCGCGACCAGCATGCCTTCGGCCCAGAGGGGTCCGGCCAGCGCCTCCCCGATCTGCCGGTCGCGCGCCGACAGCGGCTGCGCGACGCCGCGCCCGCCCGCAGCGAGGTTGCCGCGGGTCTCCCCGGGCCTGGGAATGCGCGCCAGCGAGTACGGAACGACCTCGCCGGCGATCAGCAGGATGCGCTTGTCACCGTCGCTGATCTCGGGAATGAACCGTTGCGCCATCACCGTGCGCCCCCCCTCGTGCGACACCGTCTCGACGATCACGTTGCGGTTGGGGTCGTCGTGCCGGACGCGGAATACCGACGTCCCGCCCATGCCGTCCAGCGGCTTGACGATGACGTCGCGATGCTCATCGATGAAGGCGTCGACGACCCCCGCGTCGCGCGTCACCAGCGTCGGGGCGATGAAATCGCGGAAGCGCGCGATCGCCATCTTCTCGTTGTAGTCGCGGATCGCCCGCGGGCGGTTGAAGACGCGCGCGCCTTCGCTCTCCGCGGCCTCGAGCAGGTAGGTCGAGTAGACATACTCCATGTCGAACGGCGGATCCTTGCGCATCAAAACCGCCGCGTAGTCCCGCAGCGCGCGGGACTCGGAGTCGCCTGCCGTGTACCACGCGTCGTTGTCCGGAGAGAGCGCGAGCGGCCGCGCCTTGGCGCGCGTTGCGCCATCGCGCCAGTACAGGTCGCCCTGTTCCAGCGCCCACACCCGGTGCCCGCGCGCGGCGAGCGCGCGCATCATTGCCACGGTGCTGTCCTTGTAGGCTTTGACCAGGGGCAGCGGGTCGAGAATGAAAGCGAAATCCATCGGAACGCTTGCGGACGCGGATCGGACGGTCATCCTACCTCATCCTTGTCTCCCCTCCCTTGCATGCTCTCCCGCCTGTGGGAGAGGGCCGGAGTGGGGAGCGCCTGCGCGCC
>DATGDG010000392.1:0-2799 GCA_035311025.1 Casimicrobiaceae bacterium | reverse complement strand
AAGATCCTGCCCTACCTCGTCCATCAGGAGAGCGTGTTCCTGAATCCGGTCCCGTTCTCGCCGTTGAAATGACGGTGCGGCGGCAGTCTCAGTCTTACTTGACCGCCTCGCGGACGTACCGGCCGGGTGCGGGGTCGAGCGGCGGATATTCGGTGCTTCCGACGCACGCCGGCGCTGCGCGCACGCCGCCGCGGTGCCGGGCGAGCCAGCGATACCAGTGCGGCCACCAGCTGCCGGGATGAGCCGTGGCGGCGGCGAGCCATTCGTCGGCCGTCCCTGCCGGTGAAGGATTCGTCCAGTGGCTGCGCTTCACCGGCTCCGGCGGATTGACGACGCCGGCGATGTGGCCCGACGCTCCCAGCACGAACACCGTCTTTCCCCCGATCAGATCCCGTGTCCTGTAGGCCGAGCGCCACGGCACGATGTGGTCCTCGCGCGACGCGTAGACGTATGCGGGGACGTCGATGCGCCGGAGGTCGACGGGCTGGCCCAGCATCGTCAGCGCGCCGGGGTCCTTCAGCCGGTTCTCGACGTACATGTTCTTCAGGTAGTACGCGTACATCGGCCCCGCGAGATTCGACGAATCGCCGTTCCAGTGCAGGAGGTCGAACGCGGGCGGCGTGCGACCTTCGAGGTAGTTGTTGACCACGTAGTTCCAGACGAGGTCGTTGGGCCGCAGGCTCGCGAACGCGCCTGCGAGTTCGCTGCCGTGGACGCGCTGGCCGGCGAGCAGCGCGGGTTCGCGCGCTGCCACGCCCTCGCGCGAGATGTAGACCCCGATCTCGCCCGGGTCGGAAAAGTCGAGCATCGACGTCAGCAGGGTGACGCTCGCCGCCGAGTCGTCGCGGCGGGCCGCCAGCACGGCCAGCGCGGCCGCGAGCAGCGTGCCGCCGACGCAGAAGCCGAGGGTGTTGACGCGCTTCGAGCCGGTGATCGCCTTCGCGACCGAAAGCGCGGCCAGCACCCCGTGCTCGAGGTAGTCGCCCCAGGTGAGCCGTCCGAGCTCGTGCGGGATGTTGCGCCACGAGATCATGAACACCGCATGGCCCTGCGCGACAGCGTGGCGCACGAACGAGTTCTCGGGCCTGAGGTCGAGGATGTAGTACTTGTTGATGCAGGGCGGGACCACGAGCAAGGGCCTCGCGGCGACGCGCGGGGTCGTCGCGTCGTACTGGAGGAGTTCGATCAGCTCGTTGCGGAACACGACGCTGCCGGGCGTCACCGCGAGGTTGCGACCCACCTCGAAGCCGGTCTCGTCGCTCATCGTGATGCGGCCCTTGCCGACGTCGCCGGCGAGGTTCTGCAGTCCCTGCACGAGGCTCGCGCCTTCGGTCGACAGCGCGCGCGCGATGACGTCGGGATTGGTGCCCGGGAAGTTGGTCGGCGCGATGGCGTCGATGAACTGCCGCGTCGAGAATTCGAGCCTGCGCTTTTCCGCGGGCGGAAGCTGCGCGAGCGCGGCGAGTTCCGCCAGGTAACCCGAATACAGCAGGTAGGCCTGCCGCAGCCACGCGAAATACGGCTGGTCCCGCCACGCCGCCGAGCCGAAGCGCCGGTCGCCTGCGGCGCCGGGGACGAGTTCGGGCGGCGGGCTTCCCGGTTGCGCGAGCGCCTGCGCCACCGACGACCACAGCTCCCTGAACCGCGGGGCATAGGCTTCCTGCAGCCTCGCCACCGCATCGACGTCGAACGGCGCCCCGGCGACGGCAGCCGGCCGCCTTCGCCGGGCTGGCGCTGTCTGGCCGAAACCCTGCATCCACCACTGCGCCCAGGCCCCCACCAGGTGCTGCCACTGGATGGCGAGGTCGGTCCAGCGCTCCATCGAATAGGGGTCGGAGGTCGACATGCCGGGGACTCGGATGCCAGGTCAGGGTTCGAGGAGGAAGTGGGTGGTCGCGATGATCGCGATCCCCAGGCCGATCCAGAGCATCTGCTTGGCGGTCTCGACCGGCTCGGAACGCCGGTGCAGGCTCGGGATCAGGTCGGCGACGGCGACGTAGAGCAGGCTCGCGCCGGCGATCGCCAGCACATAGCCCAGTACCTGTTGCATGTCGGCCAGCGCCAGGTATGCGGCGAGCGCGCCGACCAGCGTCATGATGCCGGTCGTGATGTTGTAGGCGAAGGCCTTCGCCCGCGCGAACCCCGAATGCAGGAGCACGGCGAAATCGCCGACCTGCTGCGGGACCGCGTGCGCGACGATTGCCAGCGTCGTCGCGATGCCGATCGCCGGGTCGGCGATGAAAGCCGCGGCGATGACGATGCCGTCGCAGAAGCTGTGCACGCTGTTGCCGATCAGGATCATCAGGCCGGAGCGCCCGCCGTCGGGTCGCGCATGATCGTCCGCATGCAGCGCGTGGTCGTGCTCGCTCTCATCGCTGAGGTCCGAATGCTCTTCGTGGCCGTGCGCATGGCGCCACAGCACGAGCTTCTCGAGCAGGAAGAACGCGAGCAGGCCGATCAGCACCGTCAGCATCACCGCCGCCGGCTTGCCGCGCTCCAGGGCGTCGGGGAGCAGTTCGAGGAACACCGCACCGAGCAGCGCACCGACGGCGAAGGAGACGAAACGCGGGATCCACGTCGATCGCAGCCCGAGCGTGGCCGCGGCGGCCGCCGTCGAGAGGACGCCTCCCGCCAGTGCGGCGATGACGATGTGCAGCAGTGTCATGGGGTCCCGGGTCGGGTATCAACGGACCCATCGGCGGCCGGGTCGATCCAGATCAGCGCGGCCATCCGCCCGGTCGTCCGGTCGCGGCGATATGAAAACCAGCGCAGCGGATCGGACAGCGTGCACATGCCGCC
>DATGDG010000391.1:0-3819 GCA_035311025.1 Casimicrobiaceae bacterium | reverse complement strand
GTTCGACCTTCAGGCGAGCGGGACCGTCGGCCATCGCGCGCGCCTGCTCGTAGAGCCGGTCGTACTCGGGCAGGTGGAATCGCGAGAGGTTGGAGAAACCGGCGTACTTGCCGTAGAGCAGGCCGAAGAAGCCGAAGCCGTCGGGCGTCGAGTTGATGTTCCCGAGCTGCCACATCTGCAGCTGGCCGAGGCGGGCTGCTTTCAGCAGGTCGGGCCATTTCTGCTTGACGAATTCGACCCGCAGGCCCAGCGCGTTGAGATCCTTCTTCCACAATTCGTCGTACTCGCGCTCTTCCGACCCCGTCGCCGACGCCATCTTCAGGACGAGCGGCTTGCCGTCCGGCTGCTCGCGAAAGCCATCGTGGTCGCGGTCGACGTAGCCGAACCTGTCGAGCAGCAGCTTCGCCGCGGGGACGTCGAAGGGAATCCTGCCATCGTACGAGGGATCGTGCCCGGTCATGTTCGGCGGCACGAGCTGGGTCGCCGGCATGCCCTGCCCCTGGCGCAGGACGCGGATCTCGTCGTTCACGTCGTAGCCCATCGCGATCGCGCGGCGCAGCGCGATCTGTGCCGGCTTGTAGCCGCCGACGACCGGATCGTCCATGTTGAAATAGACGTAGGAGATCGCGGGCTGGATGCCGCGCGCCAGACGCACGCCGGCGCTTGCGAGGTCCGGCCTGAGCGCGTCGCGGGCGTCGAGCACTTTGGTGACCATCTCGTTGGGCACCGCGACGTAATCGAGGTCGCCTTGCCGGAAGGCGAGCAGTCGCGGCTGGGCTTCCTCGATGACGCTGATCACGACCCGCTTGACCAGCGGCAGCCTGCGGCCGGCGAGACCCGCCACCAGCGCGCGGTCGGAGGGATCGGTCGCCTGCGGATAGCGCTCGTCGCGGAATTCCGGGTTGGCCTCGAGCACGATGCGCTGGCCGCGGCGCCATTCGCCAAGCTTGTAGGGCCCGGTGCCGACCGGATGCGACATCGCCCAGCCGCTGGCGTCCTTGTAGGCGTCGATCACCTCCCGCGCGACCGCCGACGTCGCGGTCGTCGTCAGGTTGGACAGCAGCTCGTAATCGGGGAATACGAGCTTGAACTGCAGCGTGTAGCGATCGATCGCCTGCAGACCCTCGATCGGCGCGTCGTAATCGAAGTGGCCGGTCGCCCGTGCCTTTGCCACAGCGGCGTCAGCACCGACGAAGCGGCCGTCGACCATCTGCAGGGAGTTGGAGCGCATCCTGGGATCGAGGATGCGCTTGATCGCATAGACGTAATCGGCGGCAGTCAGCTTGCGTCGCTTGCCCTTGAACGCCGGATCGTCGGCGAAATGGATGCCGGGCCTGATGTGGATCGTCCACGTCTTGCCATCGGCCGAGATCTCCGGCATCGCAGCGGCGGTGTTGGGAACGATGCGAAACGGCCTCGCGAGGTAGTCGTAGCGATAGAGCGGATCGAAGATCGCGCGATTCACGTAGTTCGAGTAGGCGTCGCCGGCGGCCTGCGGGTCGAATCCGGTCTCGGCGACCGGGAAAGCCACGCGCAGCTCCTTCGGATGCGCCGGCTGGGCCGCCGCCTGGACCGACGCCAATGCGGCAAGCGCCCCGAACCCGAGGACCAGGATGCCTCGCATCAGAGCGCCTTGACGATGTCCGCCTCGAGAGACTCCGGCGTGTCGTTGGGCGCATACCGCGCAATGGCGTGGCCGCTGCGATCGACCAGGAACTTGGTGAAGTTCCACTTGATCGCCTCGGTGCCAAGGAGCCCCGGCTTGGTGCTCTTGAGGTAGCGGTACAGCGGCGCGGCCTTGTCGCCATTGACGTCGACCTTGGCGAACATCGGGAACGTGACGCCGTAATTGGTCTCGCAGAAGGTGGCAATCTCCTGCTCGTTGCCCGGCTCCTGGCCGCCGAACTGGTTGCACGGAAACCCCAGCACCTCGAATCCCTTGTCGCGATACTTGCGATGGAGCGTTTCGAGGCCCTTGTACTGGGGCGTGAAGCCGCATTTGCTCGCCGTGTTCACGACCAGCACGACCTTCCCCTTGTAGCGGTCGAGCTTGACCGGATGACCGGCGATGTCGTCGACGGTGAAATCGTAGAGACTGGCCACGGCAACTCCTTTGACGACACGCGATCCGAGGATTATCCCTTGGGACCGGCAGGCAGGCCAGCGCCGCTCGCCGGGCGTATGCTTTCATCCTCGCAATCGATGGGGGACGCGGCCCGAACGGCCGTCCCCGGGAGAACCATGCCGACACCGCCCCAGATCCTCGCCCCGCACGTCCGCGACCTCGGAGGCTTCACGGTCAGGCGCGTACTGCCTGCGTTCGAGCGCAAGATGATCGGACCCTTCGTCTTCTTCGATCACATGGGCCCAGTCGCTTTCGCCCCCGGCGACGGCACCGACGTGCGGCCCCATCCGCACATCGGGCTCGCGACCGTCACCTACCTGTTCGAAGGCGCGATCCTCCATCGCGACAATCTGGGCAACGTGCAGCGCATCGAGGCGGGCGACGTCAACTGGATGACTGCGGGACGGGGCATCGTGCATTCGGAACGCACGGCTCCGGAGGATCGTGCCCGGGGCATGCGCATGCACGGCCTGCAGACCTGGGTCGCCCTTCCCCGCGCGCATGAAGCGACCGAGCCGTCCTTCACCCACGTCGGCCGCGACCGGCTGCCCCGGCTTGAGCAGGACGGCGCGCGATTGACGGTCGTGGCGGGGCACGCGTTCGGACTCGCCGCGCCCACGCCGACGTTCAGCGACACGCTCTACGTCGCGGCCGAGCTCGAAGGCGACGCGACGTTCATCGTCGCCACCGAGCACGAGGAGCGTGCCGTCTACGTCGTCTCCGGCGAAGTCACCATCGATGGCCACGCGGTACCCGAGGCGCACATGGCCCTGCTGCCCGAAGGCGACGAAGCGCTCGTCCAGGCGCGCGGGTCCGCACGCGTCATGCTGGTCGGCGGAGCGAAGCTCGACGGCGACCGCTTCGTCTGGTGGAACTTCGTCGCCAGTTCGCGCGAGGCGATCGAGCAGGCCAAATCCGACTGGCGCGAGCAGCGTTACCCAGCGATCGCCGGCGAGACCGAATTCATCCCGCTGCCCGAGCGCTAGGCGAGGGCGATCTCGACGCGCCGGTTGCGCTTGCCCTCGCTGCGTATCCGGAGGACCCGGATCGCGCCAATCTCGCCGATGTTCCTCACGTGCGTGCCGCCGCAGGGCTGCAGGTCGATGCCCGGGATCCGCAGCAGCCGCACGCGTCCCGCGCCGCGCGGTGGCGCAACGCTCATCGTCTTGACGAGCTCGGGCCTCGCGTCGAGCTCCTCGTCGCTGATCCACACCGTCTCGGTGTCGATGCCGCGTGCGATCAGCGCGTTGGTCTCGCGCTCGATCTTCGCCGCGTCGAGCAGGCTCATGTCGATGTCGAAATCGAGCCGCGCCTTGTCCGGCGCAATGTTCCCGCCCGTCACCGGCGCCACGACGACGCAGGACAGCACGTGCAGCGCCGTGTGCAGGCGCATCAGCGCGTAGCGTCGCGCCCAGTCGATTTCGAGGGTGACCAGCTCGCCGACGTCGGGAACTGCAGCGCCGGCCTCGAGCACGTGCAGCACGCTGTCGAACGCATCGCCCTTGCGCGTATTGGCGATCGCGATCCGCTCTCCGTTCGCGCGGAACAGCGCGCCCGTGTCGCCGACCTGGCCCCCGCCCTGCGGGTAGAACACCGTCCGGTCGAGTTCGATGCCCCGCTCGTCGACCGCGACCACGCGTGCGGTCGCGGTCTTCAGGTAGGCGTCGTCCCGGAACAGCAGCTCGGTCGTCATG
>DATGDG010000390.1:0-12228 GCA_035311025.1 Casimicrobiaceae bacterium | reverse complement strand
CCGGCCCGATCCTCGGTTGGGCCGCGGCATCGGCGCGTGACTTCCCGGTTGCGCCTTTCAAGCTCTTTGCGCTGCCGTACCTCGTCCCCGCGGGGACGCGCGCGGGATTCGCAGCGGGGGACGTCCACTCGTTCCTGATGTGGACGCTGCTGGCGCTGATCGGAGTGCACTCGGCCGCGGCGCTGTACCACCACTACGTCCGCCACGACGGCGTGCTGCGGCGGATGCTCCCTGCGCGCCGCGGCTAGCCGTTGAGGCGGCGCAGCAACGCGAGGACGCGCTCGAACATCCGGCCGTAGGGTGGATAGAGCAGCCGGGCAGCCGCCTGGCGCGACTGGCGGAACACGGGCTTGGCGTTGGAGAACGTCGCGAAGCCGTGCCACCCGTGGTAGGCCCCGACGCCGGACGGCCCGACGCCGCCGAAAGGCAGTCCCTCGTGCGCGAAATGCCACAGCGTGTCGTTGACGGTCACGCCGCCGGCGAGCGTTTCGTGCAGCATGCGCTCGCAGCGCGAGCGGTCGCGACCGAACCAGTACAGCGCGAGCGGGTGCGGACGCGCGTTGATGCGAGCGATCGCCTCGTCGAGTGACGCATACGTCTCGATCGGCAGCAACGGGCCGAAGATCTCCTCGCGCATGATCGCCATGTCGTCGGTCACGCCGGTGACGAGCGTCGGCGGCATCCGCCGCGGATGGGCCTGCCCATCCGCGGGCCCCGCGTCGAGCGGCACGATGCCGGCACCCTTTGCGCGCGCGTCCTCGATCAGCGCTTCGAGCCTCGCATGGTGATGCGCGTTGATGATCGACGAATAGTCGGGATTGGTCGCCACCGCCGGATAGAGCTTCGGCAGCTCGCTCCTGAGCGCAGCGACGAACTCGCCGAGGCGGCCGGCGGGAACCAGCGCGTAATCCGGGGCGATGCACGTCTGCCCGGCGTTCAACAGCTTGCCGACGATCAGCCGCGGAATCCCGTGCGCGAAATCGGCGTCCTGGTCGAACAGCGCCGGCGACTTGCCGCCGAGCTCGAGCGTCACCGGCGTCAGGTTGGCGGCCGCCGCGATCGCGACGCGCCTGCCGACCGCGGTCGATCCGGTGAAGAAGAGGTGGTCGAAGGGAAGTGCCGCGAACGCCGCCCCGACGGCGGCATCGCCCATGACGACGGCGAACTCGTCCTCGCGGAAATGCGTCGCGACCAGCTCGCCCAGCAGCACCGACGTCGCCGGCGTCATCTCCGAGGGCTTCAGCATCACCCGGTTGCCCGCCGCCAGCGCCGCGACCGCCGGCGCCAGCGCGAGCTGCACCGGATAGTTCCAGGGGCTGATCACGCCGGCCACACCCAGCGGCTGGTACATGATGGATGCCGAGGCGGGCAGCAGGTGCCACGGCGTCGCGACGCGGCGGGGCTGCATCCACCGCCGCAGACGCCGGATCGCATGCCGCGCCTCGGCGGCAACGACGTAGAGCTCCGCCAGCCGGGTCTCGTGCGACGAACGATGGCCGAAATCGCGGGCGACCGCCGCGACCAGTGCGTCCTCGTGATGCGTGACGATCCCCAGCAGCCGGGCGAGCCGGTCGCGGCGCAGACGCAGGTCCGGATAGCGCTCGGCCAAGAACGCCTCGCGCTGTACGCCGAAGATCCGCGCGAGCTCGTCGGTCGCCACGCCGCTACGCGACCGGTGGCATCGCGCCCTGCGGCTCCGGGAAGCGGCAGTTCAGGGGATTCGCCATCATCCTTCCCTCCTGCCGCGGATTCTAGGCGATGGCCGGGGCCGGCTCCTTCCTGCGGTAACGTTCGGCCATCTTCTCCAGCGGAACCGGCTTGATCTTCGACGCCTGTCCCGCGCAGCCGAAAGCCTCGAAGCGCGACGCGCAGATGCCTCTCGCCGCCACCGTCGCGTCCTTGAAGAGCTTGCGCGGATCGAATTCGCTCGGGTCTTTCGCCAGCGCGCGACGTATCGCGCCCGTCATCGCGAGGCGGATGTCGGTGTCGATGTTCACCTTGCGCACGCCGTGGCGAATGCCCTCGCGGATCTCCTCCAGCGGAACCCCATAGGTCTCCTTCAGCTCACCGCCGTATTCGCGGATGATCGCGAGCCATTCCTGCGGCACCGACGACGAGCCGTGCATCACCAGATGGGTGTCGGGGATGCGCCGGTGGATGTCCTTGATGCGGTCGATCGCCAGCACGTCGCCGGTCGGCTGCCGCGAGAACTTGTAGGCGCCGTGCGAGGTGCCGATCGCGATCGCCAGCGCGTCGACGCCGGTCCTGCGCACGAAATCCGCCGCCTGCTCGGGATCGGTCAGCAGCTGGTCGTGCGACAGCTTGCCTTCGGCCCCGACGCCATCCTCCTCCCCGGCCATGCCCGACTCGAGCGAGCCGAGGCAGCCGAGCTCGCCCTCGACCGACACGCCGACCGCATGGGCCATCTCGACGACCCTGCGCGTCACGTCGACGTTGTAGTCGTAGGAGGCCGGCGTCTTCATGTCCTCCCGCAACGACCCGTCCATCATCACGCTGGTGAAGCCGGAGCGGATCGACGCCTGGCACACGGCGGGGCTTGCGCCGTGGTCCTGGTGCATGACCAGCGGGATCTGCGGCCAGGTCTCGACCGCCGCCTGGACGAGATGCCTCAGGAACGCCTCGCCCGCGTATTTGCGCGCGCCCGCCGACGCCTGCAGGATCACCGGCGCGTCGAGCTCCTCGGCCGCCTGCATGATCGCGTGGATCTGTTCCATGTTGTTGACGTTGAACGCGGGGACGCCGTAACCACCGTCCGCCGCGTGATCGAGCAACTGCCGCAACGACACCATTGCCATGACTTGCCCTCCTTGAGACGTTGCCGTGCCGGACGGCTTTTCCATCCGGCGCTCCCGCCGGGTGCGAACGCGCCGCCGGTCCGGTGATCGAGTGGATTCGCTACGAAGCTGCGCCGATGCGGGCCAGCACCGACTTCACTGCCTCGGCGACGCGTTCGGGTGTGAAGCCGAAATGGCGGAACAGCTCCCCCGCCGGAGCCGACTCGCCGAAACGGTCGATGCCGACCACGGCACCCGAGCGTCCGACGTACTTGCGCCAGAAATCCGTCACCCCGGCCTCGACGGCGACGCAGGGGATGTCGGGCGGCAGCACCCGGTCGCGGTAGGACTCGTCCTGCCGGTCGAATACCGTGGTCGACGGCATCGAGACGACGCGCACCGGGATGCCTTCGCCGGCGAGTCCTTTTGCCGCGTCGACGGCAAGCGGCACCTCGGAGCCGGTGGCGACGATCACCGCGCGCGGCGCAGCATCGGGCTCGACCAGCACGTAGGCGCCGCGGCGGATGTTGGCGACCTCCTCGGCCGGCCGCAGCTGGAACGGCAGGTTCTGCCGGCTGAACAGAAGGCAAGACGGCCCGTCGCGGCGCTCGATCGCCATCGCCCAGGCGACGACCGACTCCTTGGTGTCGCAAGGGCGCCAGACGTCCATGCCGGGAATGAGCCGAAGCGTCGCCGCGTGCTCGATCGGCTGGTGGGTCGGCCCATCCTCGCCCAGTCCGATCGAGTCGTGCGTGAACACGAAGATCGCGCCGATCTTCATCAGCGATGCCATGCGCAGCGCATTGCGGCAGTAGTCGGCGAAGGTCAGGAACGTCCCGCCGTAGGGAATGAATCCACCGTGCAGCGCGATGCCGTTCATGATCGCGGCCATGCCGAATTCCCGCACGCCGTAGTACAGGTAGTTGCCACCTGAATCATGGGTGATCGCGCGCGCGCCTGACCACAGCGTGAGGTTCGAGCCGGCGAGGTCGGCCGAGCCGCCGAGGAGTTCGGGCAGCAGCGGGGCCAGCGCCTCGATCGCATTCTGCGAAGCCTTGCGCGTCGCGATCGTCTCCGCCTTCTCCTTCGCCGTCGCCATCATCGCCACGACACGGGCGTCGAAGTCCGCCGGCAAGTCCCCGCGCATCCGCCGCTCGAACTCGCGCGCGAGCTCCGGATGGGCATAGGCATAGGCGTCGAACTGCTCGCGCCAGGACCCTTCGGCGACCGCGCCCTGCTCGCGCGCGTCCCACGCGGCCCTCACGTGCGGCGGAACCTCGAAAGGCGCATAGCTCCAGCCGATCGCGGCGCGCGTCGCGGCGATCTCCTTGTCGCCCAGTGCCGCCCCGTGGGCCTCGTGCGACCCGGCCTTGTTCGGCGAGCCCTTTCCGATCACCGTCTTGCAGCAGATCAGCGACGGCCGGTCGGTCACCGCTTTCGCCGCGAGGATCGCCCGGTGGATCGCCTCGCGATCGTGACCGTCGACGCCAGCGACCACGTGCCAGCCGTAACCCTCGAAGCGGCGCGGGGTGTCGTCGGTGAACCACCCTTCGACGTGTCCGTCGATCGAGATGCCGTTGTCGTCGTAGAGCGCGATCAGCTTGCCCAGCCCCAGCGTCCCCGCCAGCGAGCAGACCTCGTGCGAGATCCCCTCCATCATGCAGCCGTCGCCCAGGAACACGTAGGTGTGGTGGTCGACGATGTCGAATCCCGGCCGGTTGAACTCCGCCGCGAGCTCCTTCTCGGCGATCGCCATGCCGACCGCGTTGGCGATGCCCTGGCCCAGCGGGCCGGTCGTGGTCTCGACGCCCGGCGTCACCCCGACCTCGGGATGGCCCGGCGTCTTCGAGTGCATCTGGCGGAAGCGCTTCAGGTCGTCGATCGAGAGGTCGTAGCCGGCGAGGTGCAGCAGCGCGTACTGCAGCATCGAGCCGTGGCCGTTCGAAAGCACGAAGCGGTCGCGGTCGACCCATTTCGGATTGCCGGGATTGTGGCGCAGGTGCCGGCGCCAGAGCACCTCGGCGATCTCCGCCATGCCCATCGGCATGCCGGGGTGCCCCGAGTTCGCCTTCTGCACGGCATCCATCGCCAGTGCCCGCAGGACGTTCACCACGTCGCGCTCCCTCGAGTCGACCGCCGGTCGCTCGGAAACCTGGACATTCATCTTCGTCTCCTCCGTCTAGCCCGCCATCGCCTGCTTGCGCCGCTCCATCAGCCGCCAGATCATCGGCGTGAAGATCAGCTGCATCGCGAGGTCCATCTTGCCACCGGGACACACGATCGTGTTGGCGCGCGACATGAACGAGCCGTCGAGCATCGACAGCAGGTACGGGAAGTCGATCCCGCGCGGGTTCGCGAAGCGGATCACCAGCATCGATTCGTCCGGGGTGGGAATGAACCTCGCGATGAACGGATTCGACGTGTCGACCACCGGCACCCGCTGGAAATTGACGTGCGTGTGGCCGAACTGCGGGCAGATGTAATGGACGTAGTCGTTCATCCGCCGCAGGATCGTGTCGGTCACGGCCTCGGTGGAATAGCCGCGGGTCTTCCGGTCGCGCTCGATCTTCTGGATCCACTCGAGGTTGATCACCGGCACCACGCCGATCAGCAGGTCGACGTGCTGCGCGACGTTCACCTGCTCGGTGACGACGGCGCCGTGCAGGCCCTCGTAGAACAGCAGGTCGGTGTCCGCCGGCAGGTCCTCCCAGGGCGTGAACGTCCCCGGCTTCTGACCCCAGGGTTTTGCCTCTTCCTCGTCGTGCAGGTATTTCCTGCGGCGTCCCCGGCCCGTCTGGCCGTAACCGTCGAACAGCTCGGCGAGCTCCTTGAACAGGTTGTTCTCGGGTCCGAAGTGGCTGAAGTGCTGGTTGCCGCGCGCCAGCTCCTCCGCCATCTTCTGCTTCATCTCGACACGGTCGTAGCGGTGGAAGCTGTCGCCCTCGATGAACGCGGCGTTGACGCCCTCGCGCCGGAAGATCTGCTCGAAAGTGCGCATCACCGACGTCGTGCCCGCGCCCGACGAACCGGTGATCGCGATGATCGGATGCTTGATCGACATCCCGGGTCCTCCCGTGCCTTGCCTTCTGATCAGGTGGTCGCGCGGAACAGCCCGCGCGAGGCGAACAGCGGCGCATCGAATTCGCGCAGGTTGTGGTCGCGGTGGTACTGCTCGATCCTCGCGACCTCCTCGCGCGAGCCGAAGATCACGCCGATGCGCTGGTGCAGCGACTCGGGCGCGGTGTCGAGCAGCCTCGCCAGCCCGGTGGTCGCCCGCCCTCCCGCCTGCTCGACGATCAACGCGATCGGATTGGCCTCGTAGAGCAGCCGCAGCCGTCCCGGCTTCGGCGGGTCCTTGCTGTCGCGCGGATAGAGGAACACCCCGCCGCGCATCAGGACCCGGTGCGTCTCGGCGACCAGCGATGCGATCCAGCGCATGTTGAAGTCCTTGCCGCGCGGCCCCGACTTCCCCGCCAGGCACTCCTCGACGTAGCGCTTGACCGCGGGCTCCCAGAAACGGCTGTTCGACGCATTGATCGCGAATTCGCTGGTCGTCACCGGAATGCCGATGCCCGGGTGCGTCAGGAAGAACTCGCCCAGCACCGGATCGAGGGTGAAGCCGTGGACGCCGTTGCCGACGGTCAGCACCAGCATTGTCGAAGGGCCGTAGATCGCGTAGCCGGCGCACACCTGCTCCCGTCCCGGCTGCAGGAAGTCCCCCGCGACGGCGTCGGCACCCGGATTGGGCGCGCGCAGGATCGAGAAGATGCTGCCGACGGCGACATTGACGTCGATGTTCGACGATCCGTCCAGCGGGTCGAACAGCAGCAGGTAGCTGCCTTTCGGGTATTGCGCGGGAATCGCGCAGGGTTCCTCGACCTCCTCGGACACCATGCCTGCCAGATGGCCGCCCCACTCGTTGGCGCGCACGAACAGATTGTTGGCGATGACGTCGAGCTTCTTCTGCGTCTCGCCCTGGACGTTGGTCGCCGAGGTGCTGCCCAGGCTGCCCGCGAGGGCGCCGCTCGCGACGGCCCGCGAGATCGCCTTGCAGGCGAGGGCGACGTCGAGGATCAGGCCGTTCAACTCGCCGCTTGCGCCCGGGTGGCGGCGGCGTTCCTCGATCAGGAACTGGGTCAGCGTCGTGCGATCGGCGAGCATGGTTTCGGTCCTCAGGCTTGCAGCTTCGCAAAGCGCGGCATGGCAGGCAGCGCGGACAGTTCGACGAGGCTCCCGATGATCCAGTCCGGGCGCTCGTCCGCCAGCGAATATCCCTGATGGTAGCCGTAGTCGACGACGGCGACCGGACAGCCCGCCGCGCGCGCGGCCTCGATGTCGATGCGCGAGTCCCCGACGTAGAGCAACTCGGCGGGAGCGACGTGCAGGCGCAGGCAGGCAGCAAGCAGCATGTCGGGCGCCGGCTTGCGCTCTTCGCGGCGGTCGGCGCACAGCGCGAACGCCAGCCGGCGGCCGAGGCCGGCGGCGTCGAGCAACGGCAGCGTGAACGCGCTGGCCTTGTTGGTGATGCAGCAGCACGCGATCCCCAGCGCGTCCAGCGCCTCGAGGCCTTCGACCACGCCCGGGTAGACGCGGCTGCGGTCGAACAGGCGCTCGGCGTAGCTGCGGCGGAACAGCGCCAGTGCCGCAGCCAGCGCCCCCGCGGCGGCCGCCCTCCCGGTGCTCGCAGCGAGCGCGCCTTCGACCAGGCGCTCGACGCCGCCCCCGATCAGCGCCGCGACGCGCGCTTCCGGCAGCGGCGCGTGGCCCAGCGCCTCGAGCGTCGCGTTCGCGGTGGCGGCCAGGTCCGGCGCGCTGTCGACGAGCGTGCCATCGAGAGCGAACGCCACCGCGCGGAAGCGCGCGGGCGGTCCCGCAAATCCCTGGCGTGTGCCCGGCAGGCGACGACTCACGGTCGCGCGCCTTGCTGGGCTGCGACGCCGATCGCCGCCGCGTGGAGGCCGCGCAGTTCGGGCAATCCGAGCCAGGGGCCGCCGGCGGCCGCCGCCTGCGCAGGGGGCAGCGGATGGTCGGGATCGCCCAGGTGCGAAAGCACGAGGTCCGCGCCGGCGAAGTCCTCGCCCATCGTCCACTGCGAGGGCGTCACCACCGTGTAGAGGCCGCTGGCCTTGGCCGCGCGCAGGCCGTTGGCGGAATCCTCGAAAGCGATGCAGCGCCGCGCCGGGCAGCCGAGCGTCGCGAGCGCGAGTTCGTAGATGTCCGGTGCCGGCTTCTTGTGCTCGACGTGATCGCCGCAGGCGATGCAGGCGAACATCCGCAGCGCACCGTCGCCGAGATGCCTCGTCAGCAGCGCGTGGACGTTCTCGGGCGTGGTGGTCGAGGCGATGGCCAGCCGGACCCCGGAGCCGCGTGCGTCGTCGATCAATCGGACGATCCCGGGCCGAAGCGGACAGCGGCCGTCGGCGATCAGTTCGGCGAACAGGCGCGTCTTCTCGCGATGGATCGCCGGAACCAGCTGGCGAAGGCGTGCGGCTTCGCCGGCCGGAAGCTGCAGCGTGTCGATGAAGCCGGCGATGCGCTCCTTGCCGCCCGAGGTCTTCAGCAGCTCGCGATAGAGGGGCCTTTGCCACTCCCAGCCGAGGCCGAAATGCAGGAACGCGTAGTTGAACGCCTGGCGGTGCGTTTCCTCGGTGTCGGCGAGGGTCCCGTCGACGTCGAAGATCAGCGCGGCAAGGCCCGCGTCGGTCGCATCCGCGCGAGGATGCACGCCGGAGGTTCTCGCTTCGGAACCCGCGCCGGCGATCACTTCGCGCCTCCATTCCCGAACACCCGGCTCGCCCGGAGGTCCGCGGCTTCGATGGTCATCAGCGCATCGCGCGACAGCGGCGCGCTCCGGTGCTCGAACAGCCGCTTGGCCTGCCGCAGCCGCGCCCGGTCGAGCGCGTTGCGCACCGAGCGCGCATTCGCGAAATGCGGCTGCGTCCTGCGCAGCGCGATGTACTCGCGCAGCGCCTGCGCGGCCCCGTCGGTCAGCCGGTATTGCATCCTGTCGAGCATCAGCTGCGCGATCGAGAACAGCTCGTCCTCCGAGTAGTCCGGGAAGTCGATGTGGTGCGCGATCCGCGACGAAAGCCCGGGGTTGCTCTGGAAGAAGCGCTCCATCCGGTCCCGGTAGCCGGCGAAGATCACGACCAGGTCGTCGCGCTGGTTCTCCATCACCTGCAGCAGGATCTCGATCGCCTCCTGGCCGTAGTCGCGCTCGTTCTCAGGGCGATAGAGGTAGTACGCCTCGTCGATGAACAGCACCCCGCCCATCGCCTTCTTCAGCACCTCCTTGGTCTTGGGCGCGGTGTGGCCGATGTACTGGCCGACCAGATCGTCGCGCGTGACGGCGACCAGGTGACCTTTCCTGACGTAGCCCAGGCTGTGCAGCAGCGCCGCCATCCGCAGCGCGACCGTCGTCTTGCCGGTGCCGGGGTTGCCGGTGAACGACATATGCAGCGACGGCGCGCCCGCCTCGAGCCCCAGCGTGCGGCGCAGCCGCTCGACCAGCAGCAGCGCCGCGATCTCGCGAACGCGCGTCTTGACCGGGACGAGCCCGATCAGCTCGCGGTCGAGCGCGTCGAGGGTCTCGCCGACGTGCGATTCGCGATAGAGCGCGTCGAGATCGAGCACCGGCGGTTCCGGGGTCGACACGATGTCTCCTCCTGACATCGGGGTGCGCGGCCGCGGCGGGGCGCTAGTAGCGCGCCCCTTCCGGCTTGTCGGTCGCGTAGGCGCGCGTCGTGTAGCGGATCTGCCTTCCGGCTGCCTCCTCGCGGATCAGCGCGAATCCCGGCTCGTTCTTCGGCCGGTTGACGATGAACGACAGCCGCAGCGACTCGACGCCGTGGGTCGAGTCGAACGCATTGACCTTGATGTAGCAGTTCGGGAACGTGGCGCGGCAGCTTTGCACCTCGCCCATGATGCCGGCGGCGTCCTTGAGGTCGAACATCGGCGCGCCGAACATGTCCCAGTAGCTGTTGCGGGGATGGGGGTCGTCGGTGTACTCGATCGACACCGCCCAGCCGTTCTTCAGGCAGTACTCGATCTGCGCACCGACCTGCTCGTCGGTCAGGTCGGGAAGGTACGAAAACGTGCCTTGGGTCAGTCTCATCGCTCGGTCTCCTTTCAATCTCCGGTCAGGCGGGGGTCGGGGTCGGCACGAAGTCCAGCGTGTCGGTGCTCGCGTAGTCGAAGGTGATGTCCTTCCACGTGTCGAGCGCCGCCCGCAGCGGTGCGCAATGCCGCGCCGCGTTCTCGAGGATCTCCGGCCCCTCGTTCCAGATGTCGCGGCCCTCGTTGCGCGCGAGGATCATCGCTTCCAGCCCCACGCGGTTCGCGGTCGCGCCGGCGGCGATGCCCATCGGGTGGCCGATCGTGCCTCCGCCGAACTGCAGGACGTTGTCCTCGCCGAGGTAGGTCAGCAGCTGGTGCATCTGCCCGACGTGGATGCCGCCCGAGGCCACCGGCATCACCTTGCGCAGCCCCGCCCAATCCTGCTCGAAGAAGATTCCGCGGGTCAGGTTCACCGGGTTCACCGGCTCGCGCAGGATGTCGTAGAAACCCTGCACGGAATTCGGATCGCCTTCCAGCTTGCCGACGACCGTCCCCGCATGGATGTGGTCGACACCCGCCAGCCGCATCCACTTGGAGATCACGCGGAACGACACGCCGTGCGTCTTCTGCCGGGTGTAGGTCGAATGCCCGGCACGGTGCAGGTGCAGGATCATGTCGTTCTTCCGCGCCCACTTGGACATCGACTGGATCGCCGTGTAGCCGATGACGAGATCGATCATCACGACGACCGAGCCCAGCTCCTTGGCGAAGTTGGCGCGCTCGTACATGTCCTCCATCGTGCCGGCGGTCACGTTGAGATAGTGCCCCTTCACCTCGCCGCTGGCGGCCTGCGCGCGGTTCACCGCCTCCATGCACGACAGGAAGCGGTCGCGCCAGTGCATGAACGGCTGCGAGTTGATGTTCTCGTCGTCCTTGGTGAAGTCGAGCCCGCCCTTCAACGCCTCGTAGACGACGCGGCCGTAGTTCTTGCCGGAGAGCCCGAGCTTGGGCTTGATCGTCGCGCCGAGCAGCGGGCGGCCGAACTTGTCGAGGCGCTCGCGCTCGACGACGATGCCGGTCGGGGGCCCGTCGAAGGTCTTGACGTAGGCGACCGGGATGCGCATGTCCTCGAGGCGCAGCGCCTTCAACGGCTTGAAGCCGAACACGTTGCCGATGATCGACGCGGTGAGGTTGGCGATCGATCCCGGCTCGAACAGGTCGAGGTCGTACGCGATCCACGCGAAATACTGCCCGGGCGAGCCTGGGACCGGCTCGACCTTGTAGGCCTTGGCGCGATACTGTTCGCAGGAGGTCAGCCGGTCGGTCCACACGACCGTCCAGGTCGCAGTCGACGATTCGCCGGCGACGGCCGCAGCCGCTTCGTTGGGGTCGACGCCTTCCTGGGGCGTGATCCGGAACAGCGCCAGGACGTCGGTGTCCTTCGGCACGTAGTCGGGCTCCCAGTAGCCCATCTGCGCGTACTTGAGCACGCCGGCCTTGTAGCGCGCCGCCGCGTCCTTGATCGTCTTTGCTTCTGCGTGCGTTCCCATCGCAGCTCCTCCACGTCGGATGACGGCTGCAGATTAGAGGCCCCATTGCATTAGCGCTACTTAAAGTTTTTAATACGTTCCATAAGTTCGACTGAGAGCGACCGGATGTTGCGCCGCACAACACTGCGACAGCTGCAGATCTTCGAAAGTGCGGCCCGCCACCTGCACTTCGGCCGCGCCGCCGCCGAGGTGCACCTGACGCAGCCGGCGGTGTCGTTGCAGATCAAGCAGCTCGAGCATCAGGTCGGCCTGCCCCTGTTCGAACACGTCGGGCGGCGCGTGCAGCTGACCGCTGCCGGCCACGAGGTGGCCCGCTACAGCCGCGCGATCATGCAGATGCTGCGGGAAGCCGACGAGTCGCTGAACGCGCTGAAGGGCGCGGGGGGTGGCGAGTTGCACATCGCGGTGGTCAGCACTGCCAAGTACTTCGCGCCCAAGCTGCTCGCCGAGTTCCGGCGCCGCAATCCGCAGGTCAAGATCCGGCTCTCGGTCAGCAACCGCGAAGCGGTGGTGCGCGACCTCGCCGAGAACCGGATCGACCTCGCCCTGATGGGGCAACCTCCGCGGGGCATCGACACCATCGCCGCCGCCTACGCGAGGCATCCGCTGGCGATCATCGCGGCGCCCGACCACCCGCTCGCGGGCAAGCGCCGCGTCCAGCTGAAGCAGCTCGCAGGCGACACGTTCATCATCCGCGAGCCCGGCTCGGGAACGCGCAGCTCGACCGAGCGGGTGTTCGCCGAGCGAGGATTCCATCCCGCCGAAACGATCGAGATGAGCTCCAACGAGACGATCAAGCAGGCAGTGATGGCGGGCATGGGCGTGAG
>DATGDG010000389.1:0-3100 GCA_035311025.1 Casimicrobiaceae bacterium | reverse complement strand
CCTCGACTTCACGACCGTCGAGGCGCGACGCCATTACTGCGCCGAGGAGCTGGGTCTGAATCGCCGCACCGCGGCGCAGGTCTACCTCGACGTCGTGCCGATCGCCGGCAGCGTCGACCGTCCTGTCGTCGATGGCAAAGGGCCGGTGCTCGAATGGGCGGTCCGGATGCGCGAGTTTCCGCAACACGCGCTGCTCTCGGAGATGCTCGCGCGCGGCGAGCTGACGCCTGCGCACATCGACGCCCTGGCAGCCGTGGTCGAGCGCTTCCACGACGGCGCGGCGCGCGCTTCCGAGGACCGGCCCTGGGGCTCGGCGGGCGACGTGCTCGGGGTGGCGCTGGCGAACT
This sequence comes from Casimicrobiaceae bacterium, assembly GCA_035311025.1. Lineage (GTDB taxonomy): Bacteria > Pseudomonadota > Gammaproteobacteria > Burkholderiales > Casimicrobiaceae > VBCG01. The sequence continues at coordinate 2,753 of DATGDG010000389.1, read as the reverse complement.
TCGCCGAGCTTCGCCCGCGCCTCGACGATCCCGCCGATCTCGCTGACCTCGCGAGGCTCGAAGACTGGACGCGCCGCGAGCATGCGGCATGTGGCGCCGTCTGGGAAACGCGCCGCCGCGACGGCCACGTCCGCGAATGCCACGGCGACCTGCACCTCGGGAACATCGCGTTCTTCGACGGAGCGGTCACGCCATTCGACTGCATCGAGTTCAACGAGCAGATGCGCTGGATCGACGTCCAGAGCGAGATTGCCTTCACCGTGATGGACTTCCAGCACCGCGGACGGCCCGATCTGGCGCAGCGCTTCCTCAATGCCTATCTCGAGCACGGCGGCGATTACGCGGGACTCGCGGTGCTGCGCTACTACCTGGTCTACCGTGCGATGGTCCGGGCCAAGGTCGCCGGCCTGGGGGCCGCCCAGGCCCCTGCCGGCGTCGCGAAGTCGGCGCGATGGGTCGATTGTCGCGCGCACATCGTCCTCGCGAACCGGGAGGCTGCCCCGGGCATGCCGGCGATCGTGATCACGCGCGGCCTGTCGGGCTCAGGGAAGACGACGCTGTCGCAGTCGCTGCTCGAGCGCATCGGCGCCATCCGGGTGCGCAGCGACGTCGAGCGCAAGCGGCTCGAGGGTCTGCCCCCCGACGCCCGCACCCATGCGGGAATCGAGGCCGGCATCTACGCGCCGGACGCGACCCGGGCCACGTATGACCGGCTGCTGGACCTTACGCGAACCATCGTCGCTGCGGGCAGGATTGCGCTGGCCGACGCGGCGTTCCTCATGCGCTGGCAGCGCGATGCCTTCCGCGCACTTGCCGACGAACTCGACGTGCCTTTCGTCATCGTCGACTTCGTCGCCTCCGAGGCGACGCTGCGCCGCAGGATCGAGGCGCGCGCAGCGAGCGGCCGTGATGCATCGGACGCCGACCTGTCGGTGCTCGCGCTGCAGCTGCGCAGTCACGAGCCCCTGGCCGACGAGGAACGCGGCTTCGCCGTCAGCTACGACGCCGAACAGCCGGTCGAACGCGCGCAGTCGGCCGACGCGTGGCGCCACGTGGCGCAGAGGCTGGATCTCGAAGCAGCGGGCGCCGAGCTGCCCACGCCGGGATCGGCCCCGCCCGATCCCGATCCGGATCTCGACGCCAAGCTCGCGTTCCTGTCGCGGCCGGCAAGCTATCCCGAGCCCACGACGCGCGTCGAGCAGGTCCAGACGCACCTCTCGTGGGTCTTCCTGACCGACCGCCACGCCTACAAGCTCAAGAAGCCGGTGCTCGGCGACTTCGTCGACCTGCGGACGATCGCCGACCGTCGCCGCAACTGCCGCGCGGAGGTCCGCCTCAACCGGCGACTGTCCCCCGACGTCTACGTCGCCGCCGTCCCCCTCACCTGCGACGCCTCGCGCCGGCTCGCCATCAGCGGCGACGGCGCCGTCGTCGACTGGCTGGTCAAGATGCGCCGGCTGCCCCACGACCGGATGCTCGACCGGATCATCGCGGCCGGCCGCCCCGACTCGGTCGACGTCGATGCGATCGTGCAGCCGCTGTACCGGCTCTATCGCTTCTCACCGGCGGCGACCGTGGCCCCCGAAGCCTACCTGCATGCGCTCGCCGCCGAGATCACCGCGACGCGCGACGAGCTGCGCAAGCCCGCCTACGCATTGCCGGTCGAGCAGATCGATCGCATCGCCGCGCTGCAACTGAGCGTGATCGAGGGCCAGGCGGCGCTGCTGGGCGGGCGCGCAAGCTCGGGCCGGATCGTCGAGGGCCACGGCGACCTGCGGCCCGAGCACGTCTGCATGACCTCGCCGCCACGCATCATCGACTGTCTGGAATTCTCGCGCGAGCTGCGCCGCCTCGATGCCGTCGACGAGCTCGCCTACCTCGCCCTCGAATGCGAGCGCCTCGGCGCGCCGGGGCTGCGGCAGCGCATCTTCGACGCCTATCGCCGCATGTCGGACGATCCCGCACCGGATGCCCTGATCGATTTCTACCAGAGCTATCGGGCATCGATCCGCGCCAAGATCGCCATCTGGCACCTGCGCGATCCCGCGCTGCAGCGCATGCCCAAGTGGCGCATCCAGGCGCTCGACTACCTGCGCCTCGCGCTTGCGCACGCCGAGCGCGCCGGGGGCGCCGCCTCCGGGAACGCCCGCCAGAACGGCGCCGCCAGCGCGGCTGGGCAGCATCAGCCTGCGGCGAGCTCGACCAGCGATCCCCCGCGATGAAGCCTCGCGATCGCCTCGGCGAACAGCGGCGCGGCACTGACCCAGCGGACCCGGCGCGAGAGGTCACCGTCGGTGAGGCGCGAGGCGGACACGGTATCGGTGACGACGATGTCGTCGATCGGGGCGTCACCCAGCGTCCTCCCCGCCCCGGCGGCGAACAGCCCGTGTGACGCCGCGACGTGCACCCGCTGCGCTCCCCGCGCACGGCACGCCTGTGCGGCGCGTGCCACCGTCGTCCCCCCGCTGATCAGGTCGTCGACGATGATCGCGACGCGCCCCGAAACGTCGCCGACCAGCGCCTCGCCCGAGACGACCCCGCTGCTGCGGTGCTTTTCTGCGAAGGCCATCGGCACCGGGCGGCCGAGGGCGCCGGCGAGGCGCAAGCGAAAATCCTCGGCGCGCTTGATGCCCCCGGCGTCGGGGGAGACGACGACCACGTCGGCATCGGACACCCGGCTCGCGAAATGCGTGACGAACAGCGGATTGGCCTCGAGGTTCTCGCTGCGGCAGCGAAAAGCGTTCTGGAACGCC
>DATGDG010000388.1:0-3770 GCA_035311025.1 Casimicrobiaceae bacterium | reverse complement strand
GCCTTCAGTGCATCGTCCAGATCGCGCACCGAATGGCGGAATTCACGAACGAGGGTGGCGAGTGCGAGGAGCAGCGGATCGTCGGTCTGCGCGAGGGCCTCGAGCGAGCGCTTGCGGCGAAGGTAGGCGAATGCGCCGTCGGCGATCCACGGGCGATCGTGGGATCCCATCTCGCGATGGTCGCGAAAGAACGCCGTAATCGTCGCGTCTGCGGGTGCGTCGAGGCGCGCGAGGCGCTGGATCGCCGCGGCGAGCGCCGCGATCTGGTTGCGACGCAGGGTCATGATCCGGTCATGTCGTTGAAGGGGCTGCGCGGCTGTACCAGCGGGGGTGCCGGCGGCACGGCCCCGGCCGGATCCTCGTGAAAACCCGCATAGTCTTCGTCGACGCGGATCGAGTCGAGACGGGCCTCGAGCGTTCCACGCGAGGTCCGGGTGACGCGCATCTTGACCGGGATGTAGTGCAGCGACGGCGCAAGCCAGAACCAGGCTTCGGTCTTGCCATCCTCGCTCCTGCGGCGCCAGCGCTCGGTCCGGATCTCGCCTTGCGCCCAGGGGAGCCTCTCATCGGCTTCGCGGGACAGCGTGTAGCGCGTCACCTTGCGCGTCGTCGCGATGCTGAACGTCATCTCGCGCGTGCCTTCTTTCGGCGGCGAGAAATACGGCTGCCACAGGATCGTCAGCGGATCGAATGCCGGCGCGGTCAGGTCCGCGGTCTCGCCGTCGTTGAGCGATACCGTCTGCCCGTCCCAGTCGAAATAGGCGATCTCGCGCCGTTCGGCGCTGCCGCGCTGGATCGCGAATTCGATGGGCTTGAGCCCCGTGGGGGTGATGAGGCCGCGGCTCTCGACGATGCCGGTCCCGTGCACGATCAGCGCCGCCAGGCCCCGCGCCTGGCCGACCGTGAAGATCCGGTAGCGGTCGCCGTCGTGCTCGAAGCGGTAGGTGGCATCGCCGATCATGAAGCCTTGCGTGCCCAGATACACCTTGTAGGCGAGGTCGACACGGGGAGGCAACGCGACCGGCGGCGTGGCCGGCGCTTCTGCGCCTTCCGCGACGCCGGTTCCTGCGCCGGAGTCCGTTGATCCCTCCTGCGCAGCCGATGGCGCCGTGCCCTGCGCGTCGGCCGCTGCGGAATCGTCGGGCGGGGGTGCCGTGACGCTCGACGGAGCACGCGATTCGATCGTCGGGGTGTGTCGCGGTGCCGGCACGGGGCGTTGCGGGACCGGCCTCGCGGGCGGGGGCTTGGGCGCGAGTACCGTCGGGGGCGGCGGCATTTCCTTCAGCGTCGCCGTCAGCGCGGGGGCCTCGGGGAGTGGGGGATTCCCTGCCGGCCACAGCGACCACAACGCGTGCAGTGTGATCGACAGCACTAGCGCGACCCACAACGCGGAACGGGCTCGGAACAAGCGCCGCAAGGACCTGCGCAAAACCCGGGACGCACCGCGTTTATTCACGTTGCGCGGAGCCGGCAAAAACGTGGTACGTCCCGGGTTTTGCGGGTTCTGGGCCGGGTCTTGCGATCCCGAGATGTCGCGGTCGTTGGCTGCGTCCGCCGCAGCGGGTCGACGCGCGGCTGACGAGTCGAGGGGAGCCATCACGGGAGGGACCCGGCGCCGCGCGGGGAGTTCTGGCGTTGCTGCGCTTGCGCGCAACGCTAGGATCTGCCGACGGGCGTGGCGGCGTCGACGACGCGCACGCGGCCGTCTTCGAGGACGAGGCCGCCGGCGCAGTAGCGGGCGACGACTTCGGGCAGCAGCCGGTGCTCGGCCTCGAGCACCCGCGCCGCGAGCGCCGATTCGTCGTCCCCGCGCAGCACCGGAACCTCCGCTTGCGCGACGATCGGGCCGCCGTCGACGGTGGGGGTCACGAAATGGACGGTGCACCCGTGGCGCTTCGCGCCGTCGGCGAGAGCGCGCCGGTGCGTGGCGAGTCCCGGATAGGCGGGCAGCAGCGACGGATGGATGTTCAGCATGCGGCCTTCGTAGCGTCGGACGAAATCCGCGCCGAGCACCCGCATGAACCCGGCCAGCACGACGAGATCGGGTTTGCCTTCGTCGATCGCGGCAGCGAGCGCGGCTTCGAAGGCGTCGCGCGACGCGTAGGCCTCGTGGTCGACGACCCTGGTCGGGATGCCCGCCTTCTGCGCATGCGCGAGCCCGGGGGCGCCGGGACGGTTGCTGATCACCTGGGTGATCGTGCCGGCGATCTTTCCGGCGGCGATCGCGTCGATCAGCGCCACCAGGTTGGAGCCGCGTCCGGAGATGAGAACGGTGATGCGCGCAGGCGCCATGATCGCGACGGCGGGGAGACGATCGCCGGTCAGGCGACGATCGTGGCCGCTTGACCTTCGGGGCGCGCGACGACCTCGCCGATGTCGAAGGCGCGTTCGCCAGCGTCGGTCAGCATCGCAATGGCGGCACTCGCGTCCGCCGGGGCGACCGCGAGCACCATGCCGATGCCGCAATTGAACACGCGGTGCATCTCGTCGTCGGAGACGTTGCCGTGTTCCTGCAGCCAGGCGAAGACGGCAGGGCGGGGCCACTTCGTGCGATCGAGTCGCGCCTGCAGGCCGTCGGGCAGCATCCGCGGCACGTTCTCGACCAGACCGCCGCCGGTGATGTGCGCCATCCCCTTGATCGGCAGCCGGGCAGCGAGGGCCAGCACCGGCTTGACGTAGATCCGCGTCGGCGCGAGCAATGCGTCGCCCAGCGTGCGCAATCGCGGCGGGGGCATCGAGGGTGCCGGCGCGCCGATGGCCGCTGCGTCGCTGGCGATGGGCGCATGCAGGTCGGCATTGGCAACGGCGATGATCTTGCGTACCAGCGAATAGCCGTTCGAGTGCGGCCCGCTGGATGCGAGCCCGATCAGGCGGTCGCCCACGGCGATGCCGCGACCGTCGATGATCGCGCTCTTCTCCACCACCCCCACCGCAAACCCGGCGAGGTCGTATTCGCCTTTGGGAAAGGTCCCGGGATGCTCCGCGGTCTCGCCGCCGATCAGCGCACATCCCGCCATCTCGCAGCCCCGGGCGATGCCTTCGACGACTTTCGCGGCGACGTCGACGTCGAGGCGCTCGCAGACGAAATAGTCGAGGAAGAACAGCGGCTCGGCACCCTGCACGAGGATGTCGTTGACGCTCATCGCGACCAGATCGATGCCGATGGTGTCGTGGCGCCCGAGGCGCAGGGCGAGACTGAGCTTCGTCCCCACGCCGTCGGTCCCGGCGACCAATACCGGCTCGCGGAAGCGTTTGCCGATCTCGACCAGCGCGCCGAAGCCGCCGATGCCGGCGAGGACCTCCGGCCGCATCGTGCGCCTGGCGAAGGGCTTGATGCGTTCGACCAGCGCGTCGCCTGCGTCGATGTCGACGCCGGCGTCGCGGTAGGACAGGGGCTTGGAGGGCGTGGAGGTGTGAGCCATGGGGTTCGGCCGCGCCGGGCCGCCGCGCCGACCCGCTGAAACGGGCGGCAATAAGGTAAAGTGCAGCACTTTTGCAACGCGATTTTACTCTGAAATGAGTCCATCCCATCCGCAGCTGCCCGAGGATCCCGCGCCCGGTCCCGGGGAACGCGCTCCCGCTCCGGCAACGGCCGAGGCGGGCGCACCGCCGCGCAGCGATGCGACGCAGCCCCTGCACGTCCCGAGGCCGCTCGCCGCCCGTCAGTATCTGTGGATCGTCGGCGCAGCGCTGGTCCTGATCGCTGCGTTGCACTGGCTGGGTCCGGTGCTGACGCCGTTCCTGATCGGCGCGATCCTCGCGTACCTCGG
>DATGDG010000387.1:0-4095 GCA_035311025.1 Casimicrobiaceae bacterium | reverse complement strand
GATCGCGGCTGGCAGCTGCCGCTCTGGGACGACTACCAGGAGGGGCTGGCGAGCAACTTCGCCGATTTCGCGAACGTCGCAGGACGCGCGGGCGGCAGCATCACAGCTGCGTGCTTCCTGTCGCGTTTCACGAAGAAGTACGACTGGGCGCACCTCGACGTCGCGGGCACCGCATGGAAGGAAGGCAAGGAAAAAGGCGCGACCGGGCGCCCGGTGCCGATGCTCGCGACCTGGATCCTGTCCCACGAAGCCGCCGCATGATCGATGACGGCGATTGCTGCGGCCATCCGCCCGGTGCGCGATGACGGCGATCGATTTCTACACCCACGTCGTGGATCCGTTGCGGACCGTCGCCAGGCTCGTCGCGAAGGCATATCGCCATCACGGCTCGGTGCGGGTCCTGACGCCGGACGCGGCGACCACGCTGGCCCTGGACCGGCTGCTGTGGCAGGAACCCCAGGTGGCCTTCATTCCGCACTGCCGGCTCGACAGCCCGGTTGCCGGCGAGACGCCGGTGCTGGTCGATGAGTCGCTCGAGCATGCGGGACCCGCCGCGGTGCTGATCAACCTGCACGCCGAACCGCCGCCGTTCTTCAGCCGGTTCGAGCGCCTGGTCGAGATCGTCGGGGAACGCGACGAACAGCTGACCGCAGGACGCACGCGGTTTCGCTACTACCGCGAGCGCGGCTACGAAATGCGCACGCACAATCTCTCGAACCGCGACTAGATGCCGTCGGCGCGTGAACTCCTGCAGCAGGCAGACGCACTGATGCGCCGCAACCGCAGGCGCGACCGGTCCAGCGGCGGCGGTGACGCGACGCCGTCCGGCGACGACGCGACGGTGTCCGGACCCTCGCGCGACGTGCCGACGCTGACCGACGCGCTTGCCGTCGACGCGGGCGCAGCGCTGCTGCCGACGGTGATCCTCCCCCACGCGCCGGAGGAGGTCGATGCCGATCCGATCTCATTCGACACGCTGTCGGACCTGCCGGTGCTGACCGACGTTGTCGATATCGGCGAGATCCACGACCTCCAGGAAGCGGCTGCGCCGGGGATCGACTCGGAGCCGCTGGTCCCGGAAGAGGCGGGCACCTTCGCGACGGTCATCTCCGCTCCGGTCATTCCCGAGCCATCCGCACCCGACGCGGCCCTGCCCGAGACTGACGCGTCCGCCGCTGACCTTTCCGCGGCGATCGGCTCCGGGGCCACTGACTCCGGGGTGCCCGTCCCGCCGCCGATCGCCTTCGTGGACGAGGACTTCATTCTCGAGATCCCCCTTCCCGAGCAGGCGGTCGCGGCGGAGGGCGCGGAGGGGCGTGGGAGGGCGACGGAAGCGGCGGACGAGGAGCCCGGCGCGTCCGGCGTGGGCCCTGCCCCCGGGGACCTCGGCTGGGGTTCGGGACCGGAGCGCGACCCAGACGGACAGGCTGAGGCGTCGGCGCCCGCCGCGCTGCCAGCGACGAGCGCCGCCGCAGGGCCCGAAATCGAACGGGCGAGCCCCGACTGGGATGCGCTGGCCGACGAGATTCGTGCCCAGGTCATGCAGCGCCTCGACCTTTTCACCGACACCGGGCTTCGCGAGCAACTCGGTGCCAGGCTGCAGCCGATCGTCCAGCGCGCAAGCGCCGAACTGGTCGAAACGATCAACCGGCAGGTCGGGGAACTTGTGCGCAGCTACGTCGCCGAGGCGATCGAGCGGGAAATCGACAGCTGGCGCAGTCGCCATCCCTGAAGACCTTGCGCAAGCGGCGACCATCCCCGGGCCCGCCGGAAGGCAGCCGATCGCGTGCGGTGCCTGACGCATTCACGCGACAGGTGTCGCCCGGACCTGCCGCGACGGCGGGGCGGCGGCTTGCGGGGCCGGCAAATGCTGATACACTGGCTTTCATGCACGCCAAGAGCCCCGCGTTCTCGCTGCGCACCACGATCTGGTACGTGGCCTATTTCTACTTTACGGACTTCTCCGAGGGCCGCGCGCGCGCATAGCATCGACAGTAGGCAGGAACACAGCGCATCGGGCGGCCCCTGAAAAGGCCGCCCGATGCTTTTTCAAGCACCGGAAAGGAAGATCCACCATGATCATCGTCATGCAACCCGACGCCGGCGAGGCGGAAATCGCCGCGGTCGAAGCCAAGATCCGCGCCCACGGGCTGGACGTCCACATCTCGCGCGGCACCGAGCGCACGCTGATCGGCGCCGTGGGCGACGAGCGCAAGCTCGACCCCGAGATGTTCGATCCGCTGCCCGGCGTCGAGCGCTCGATGCACATCCTGAAGCCCTACAAGCTGGTCGCGCGTGAATGGCACAAGGCGAGCACGGTCGTCGACGTTCGCGGCGTGCGCATCGGCGGTGCCGCGGTGCAGGTGATCGCAGGTCCCTGCTCGGTGGAGACGGTGCCGCAGATGGAAGCGGCGGCGGCAGGAGTGGCGGGCGCGGGCGCGCGACTGATGCGAGGGGGAGCGTTCAAACCCCGCACCAGTCCCTACGCATTCCAGGGCAAGGGCGTCGAAGGCCTGACGATGCTGCAGGATGCAGCGGGGCGCCACGGCCTGCCGATCGTCACCGAATTGATGGACGTGCGCATGCTCGACACCTTCCTCGAGCACAAGGTGGACGTCATCCAGATCGGCACCCGCAACATGCAGAACTTCGACCTGCTGAAGGAAGTGGGCAAGGTCGACGTGCCGGTGATCCTCAAGCGGGGCATGAGCGCGACCATCGGCGAATGGCTGATGGCGGCCGAATACATCGCGGCGGGCGGCAATCACCGGATCATGTTGTGCGAGCGCGGCATCCGGACCTTCGAGACTGCCTACCGCAACGTGCTCGACGTGACGGCGATCGCGGTGTTGAAGAAGGAGACCCACCTGCCGGTGATCGTCGACCCGTCGCACGCCGGCGGCAAGGCCTGGATGGTGCCTGCGCTGTCCTGTGCCGCGGTCGCCGCGGGCGCGGACGCGCTGCTGATCGAAGTGCATCCGTGTCCGGCGGAGGCGTGGTGCGATGCCGACCAGGCGCTGTCGATCGACGAGTTCGCATCGCTGATGACGAAGCTCGACGCGGTCGCGGGCGCCATCGGGCGCAGTGTCGATCGCGGCCTTGCGGCCAACGAGCCGCTGGCTGCCTGATCCTCGCCCGGCGTGGACCGCGTCGACTGCATCGTCATCGGCGCCGGTGTCGTCGGGCTGGCGGTGGCGCGTGAGCTCGCGCGCGCAGGCCGCGAGGTGGTCGTGGTCGAGGCCGCGGATGCAATCGGGACGGTTACCAGCGCACGCAACAGCGAGGTGCTGCACGCGGGCATCTACTACCCACCCGGCTCGCTGAAGGCGCGGCTGTGTGTCGCCGGGCGCGAACGCCTCTATGCGTATTGCCGCGAGCATGAGGTTCCGCATCGCCGTTGCGGGAAGCTGATCGTCGCGACCGGCACCGACCAGCTTGACGATCTCGAGCGCCTCGAGGCGCAGGCAAGGGACAACGGCGTCGACGATCTCGTGCCGCTCGACCTGCCTGCGGTCGCCGACCTCGAACCCGCGCTGTCCTGCGTCGCGGCGCTGCACTCGCCGTCGACCGGCATCGTCGACAGCCACCAGTTCATGTTGGCGCTGGAAGGCGATGCGCGCGACGCGGGCGCGGTGTTCGCATTCGGCAGCCCGGTCGTCGGTGGCGACGTGACCGGCGACGGCATCGGGCTCGTCATCGGCGGCGCCGAGTCGATGGCGCTGTGCGCGCGCAGCGTCGTCAATTGCGCCGGCCACGACGCGCCGCGCGTCGCGCGTTCGATCGCGGGCCTTCCGGGGATCTCGGTGCCGCGAGCCTTCCTGTGCAAGGGCAACTACTTCCGGCTGTCCGGCCGCTCGCCGTTCTCGCGGCTGGTGTATCCGATTCCCGAGGCGGCGGGACTGGGGGTGCACCTGACCCTCGATCTCGGGGGTCAGGCGCGCTTCGGTCCCGATGTCGAGTGGGTCGAGGCCATCGACTACGCCGTCGATGCCGCGCGCGCGGCGCGCTTCTATCCTGCCATCCGTCGCTACTGGCCGGCGCTGCCCGACGGCGCCCTGGTGCCCGACTATGCGGCCATCCGTCCCAAGATCCAGG
>DATGDG010000386.1:0-4079 GCA_035311025.1 Casimicrobiaceae bacterium | reverse complement strand
TCGGTCTCGGCCTCGATCTCCAGCGCAGCCTGCGACGCCGCGCGCTCGCGCACGCTGTCGACCAGACGGGAGATGACCATCGCCACCGCGAGCATGATCGAGAACGTCAGCAGGTACTGGGCGTCGTCGACGGTCAAGGTGCCGCGCGGCGGAACGAACAGGAAGTCGAACGCCAGCACGCACAGGATCGACGCGGCGGCCGCGGGACCGCGCGAGAAGCGGAGCGCGATGACGACGACGGCCAGCAGGTAGACCATCGCGATGTTCACGAGGTCGAAACGCGGGTGCATCAGCCAGCCGGCGAGCGTGGCCGCGGCCACCGCAGCCGCGGCCCAGGCGTATCCGATCCACTGCGGTCTCGCGAGCATCGTGTGACTTTAGCGCAGAGCCGGCGTAAATTTCCCGTAAAGAATGACACCTGCCCGCACCCGCGGACCGCGAAACCGATAAGCTGACCGCCGATGGATGCCACCGTCGATCCCCGGTTGCCGCAGGCGACGACCGCCCCGCCCCACCCCAAGCACTCGACGGCTGCGCTCGCCCTGCTCGCCCTGGGTGTCGTCTACGGCGATATCGGCACCAGCCCGCTGTATGCCGCCAAGGAAACTTTCAGTCCCCAGCACGGGATCCCGCTGACGCCCGACAACGTCATCGGCGGCGTGTCGGCGATCTTCTGGGCGCTGACGATCATCGTTTCGCTCAAGTACGTGACGCTGGTGCTTCGAGCGAACAACCGCGGCGAGGGCGGCATCATGGCGCTGCTCGCGCTCGCCACCGCGTCGGTGCGCGACCGTCCGAGAACGCGTGCGACACTGCTGGCGATCGGCGTGTTCGGCGCATCGCTGTTCTACGGGGACGCCGTGCTGACGCCCGCCATTTCGGTGCTCTCGGCGGTCGAGGGCCTCGAGGTCGGCACCCAGACCCTGCAGCCGTACATCGTGCCGATCGCGACCGGCATCCTGATCGCCCTGTTCGCGATCCAGCGCTTCGGCACCGGCGTGGTCGGCTTGTTCTTCGGGCCGATCTGCGTGCTGTGGTTCCTGGCGCTGGGGGCATCGGGCATCCACAACATCATCAAGGCACCCACGATCCTGCGCGCGCTCGACCCCCTCCACGCAATGCATTTCGCGACCGCGCACGGTTACGCGTCGTTCATCGTCCTGGGCTCGGTGCTGCTCGCCGTCACCGGCGCCGAGGCGCTCTATGCCGACATGGGCCATTTCGGCAAGCGTGCGATCCGCCTCGCGTGGTTCTGCGTCGCGGCGCCCGGCCTGATCCTCAATTATTTCGGACAGGGCGCGCTGCTGATCGTCCATCCGGAAGCGATCGCGAACCCGTTCTACCTCGCCTTTCCGCAGTGGGCGCTCTATCCGATGGTCGTGCTCGCGACCGCAGCAACGGTCATCGCGTCGCAGGCCACGATCTCGGGCGCCTATTCGATGACGCAGCAGGCGGTCCAGCTCGGCTACCTGCCGCGAATGACCATCCTGCACACGTCGGAGCGGACGATGGGCCAGATCTACGTGCCCATCGTCAACTGGATGCTGCTGGTGGTCGTCGCCGCCGCGGTCCTGGGATTCGGCAGCTCGTCGCGGCTCGCCGCGGCCTACGGGGTGTCGGTGATGGGGACGATGCTGGTGACGACGCTGCTGACGTTCTTCGTGCTGCGCTACGACTGGCGCTACCCGCTGGGGCTGTGCATCCTCGCCACGGGGTTCTTCATGATCGTCGACACCGTCTTCTTCGCCGCGGCGATGCACAAGATCCTCGAGGGCGGGTGGTTCCCGCTGGCGCTGGGTGCGTTCGTGTTCTTCGTCATGGTGACCTGGCGGCGCGGCCGCGAGCTGCTGATCGAACGGCTGCGCGGGTCGTCGCCGCCCTTGGCCGGGTTCCTGAAAGTGCTGTTCCTCGACCCCCCGCAGCGGGTGCCGGGCACCGCGGTGTTCCTGACGTCGAGCCCGGACACCACCCCCAACGCGCTGCTGCACAGCCTCAAGCACTACAAGGTGCTGCACGAGCAGAACGTGTTCCTGAACGTCGAGTTCCGCGACGTTCCCTGGGTGTCGCCCGGGGAGCGCGTCTTCAGCGAACGCCTCGCCGGCGACTGCTGGCGCATCGTCGCCCGCTACGGCTTCATGGAGCGACCCGATGTCGCGCTGGCGCTGGAGGTCTGCGCGCCCCAGGGGCTGCAGGTCGATCCGATGCAGGTGTCGTACTTCCTGTCGCGCGAGAAGATCGTTCCGGGCGTGAGCGAGAAAGGGCTCGCACGCTGGCGGGACAACGTCTTCGCGGCAATGGCGCGCAACGCCGGCAGCATCACGGACTTCTTCAACATTCCGGCCAACCGGGTCGTCGAACTCGGGGCGCGCATCGAGATCTGAGGTTCGGGGCGCATCGCCGGGGTCGGCGGCCTGCCTGCCCCGGGATCCCCGCCCATTGAACCGGCGGGGGCGCCCCCCGATATTGGTGGAATGCCTGCCATACGCCCCGCCGCAGTTGCCGGAATGTTCTACCCCGAAGCGCCGACGGCGCTCGCAGCCATCGTCGATGACTGCCTGGGTACCGCGGCTGCGCGGCCTGCGGGGCAGGCCCGCCCGCCCAAGGCGGTGATCGTGCCCCACGCCGGGTACGTCTACTCGGGCCCGACCGCCGCCGCCGCCTATGCGCGCGTGGCCCCCGCCCGCGGCAGCATCCGTCGCGTCGTGCTGTTCGGCCCGACCCACCGCGTGCCGGTGCGCGGCCTGGCGCTGCCATCCGCGGTGGCTTTCGCCACCCCGCTGGGGAACGTGGGCGTCGACCGCGGCGCCGCGGAGGCTGCGCTCGCCCTGCCGCAGGTGTGTGAAAGCGACGCCGTGCACGCGTTCGAACACTCGCTCGAAGTCCAGCTGCCTTTCCTGCAGAGCGTCCTGGGCGATTTCGAGATCGTTCCCTTCGCCGTCGGCGACGCGACGCCCGAGGAGGTCGCCGAGGTCATCGAAGCCCTCTGGGGTGGTCCCGAGACGCTGATCGTCGTCAGTTCGGACCTCTCGCATTACCATCGCTACGCCGACGCACAGGCCATCGATCGCGCGACCGCCGACGCGATCCTGCAGCTCCGGCCGAACGTCGATCACGGGCAGGCCTGCGGCGCAACGCCGGTCAATGGCCTCCTGCTGTCCGCGCGGAAGCACGGGCTTGGCGCCGAACTGCTCGACCTGTGCAATTCGGGCGACACGGCCGGTGACCGCTCGCGCGTCGTGGGCTATGCGTCGTTCGCCTTCGGAGGAAATTCCCAATGACCGGAAACGACCTCGGCGGCGTGCTGCTCGCGATCGCGCGTTCCGCGATCGCAGGGTCGCTCGGCCTGCGCAACGCGGCCGACCCGAGCCACGCCGAGCTTTCCCGGCCGGCGGCGACGTTCGTGACCCTGAAGATGCACGAGGAGTTGCGCGGCTGCATCGGAACGCTCGAGGCTTTCCGCCCGCTCTCCCGGGACGTCCGCGAGAACGCGATCGGCGCGGCGTTTCGCGACCCCCGCTTCCGGCCCCTCACCGCAGCCGAATTCGAGGCGACGTCGGTTGAGGTGTCGCTGCTGTCGGCCAGCGAATCACTCGACGTCGCAGCCGAGGATGAACTGCTCGCCCGAATCCGCCCCGGATGCGACGGCCTGACGCTCGAATACGGGCGCCATCGCGCGACCTTCCTGCCGCAGGTATGGGACCAGCTCGCCGACCCGCGGGACTTCCTGACCGCACTGAAGCGCAAGGCGGGGCTGCCTGCGGATTTCTGGAACCCGCGCATCGCGCTATCCCGCTACCAGGTGACCAAGTGGGCGGAGGGCGCCCCGATCCTCGCCGGAGCACGACCATGAGCAACCATCCCGGCCGCTGGTGGCACCGCCTCGACGACGGCCGCATCCAGTGCGACCTCTGCCCGCGCGACTGCCGCCTGCACGAAGGCCAGCGCGGCGCCTGCTTCGTGCGCCAGCGCGAGGGTGACGCGATGGTGCTGACGACCTGGGGCCGCTCGTCGGGCTTCTGCATCGATCCGATCGAGAAGAAGCCCCTCAACCACTTCCATCCCGGTTCGAGCGTGTTCTC
>DATGDG010000385.1:0-9855 GCA_035311025.1 Casimicrobiaceae bacterium | reverse complement strand
TTCGTGCGCGAGCGCCGCGACCAGCGGAATGTCGAGCACCTCGAGCCGTGGATTGCCCAGCGTTTCGCCAAATAGAAGCCGCGTCGCCGGACCGATCGCCGCCCGCCAGGCGTCGATGTCCCGCGGATCGACGAACGTCGTCTCGATGCCGAAGCGCGGCAGCGTGTAGTCGAGCAGGTTGTGCGAGCCGCCGTATAGCGAGCGCGAGGCGACGATGTGCGAACCGGCGGACAGCAGCGTGACGATCGCGAGGTGCAGCGCCGCCTGGCCGCTCGCGGTCGCGATCGCGCCGGCCCCGCCTTCCAGCGCCGCGATGCGCTCCTCGAGCACCGCGCAGGTCGGATTCGCGATACGCGAGTAGACGTAGCCGGCGCGCTCCATGTTGAACAGCGCTGCCGCATGATCGGTGTCGGGGAAGACGAACGACGCCGTCTGGTAGATCGGGGTCGCGCGCGCGCCGGTGACCGGATCGGGGCGCGAGCCCGCGTGCAGGGACAGCGTGTCGAACTGGTGCGTCCGGGGTTTGGTCATCGCGCGCGCATTGTCCGCCGTTCGTCTCGCCTCTGGCAAGGACCCGCGGGGCCTCGATCCACCGTCTACACTACCGCTGCACCGCCTGCGCGGTCCGACATGAACACCGTCCACACGATCGGCCATTCGACCCGCCCCCTGGCCGCGTTCATTGCGCTGCTCGCGGCGAACGGCGTCGACCTGGTCGTCGACGTGCGCACGGTTCCGCGCTCGCGCCACAACCCGCAGTTCAATCGCGAATCGCTGCCGGAGGCCCTTGCTGCGGCCGCCATCGGCTACGTCCACATGCCCGGCCTCGGCGGCCTGCGGCACCCGGTCGCCGATTCCCGCAACGCCGGCTGGCGCAACGCGTCGTTCCGGGGCTACGCCGATTACATGCAGACGCCCGCGTTCGCCGCCGAGATCGCCCGCCTGGTCGACTGCGCGGCGCAGAAGCACTGCGCGCTGATGTGCGCCGAGGCCGTTCCCTGGCGCTGCCACCGGTCCCTGATCGCCGATGCGCTGACGCTGCGCGGCATCCGCGTCGAGGACATCGTAGGTCCACGCCCGGCGTCCCTGCACCGACTCACGCCGTTCGCCAAGGTGGACGGTCTCGCGATCACCTATCCACCGCCTACGGACGAATTGTTCAGTCGCTGAGGCATTCACCCCGCGTTCAGGTCGCCGGATAAAGCGTGGCGAGGACTTCGCGAGTCACCTCGGCCAGCATGACGGCGAGCTGGGCGGCAATGCGATCCGGATCGCAACCGCCGGCGCGCTGCC
Source organism: Casimicrobiaceae bacterium (assembly GCA_035311025.1). Taxonomy (GTDB): domain Bacteria; phylum Pseudomonadota; class Gammaproteobacteria; order Burkholderiales; family Casimicrobiaceae; genus VBCG01. The sequence continues at coordinate 8,562 of DATGDG010000385.1, read as the reverse complement.
CCCAGGGGGGCGATGACGACAGGCGAGGGTGCCTGGCGACCGCGGTGGTCACGACGTCGCGCCAGAGCGCGGGGTGTTCGCCCGCGGCCCACTCGCCGCGACCACGCCCGTAATGCGCAACCGCCAGGTAGCGCAGGATCGCGGCAGGAACGAGCGCGGCGACGAAATCGTCCCCCCAGCGCAGCGACGCCTCGGTGGTCCCGCGAACGAGGTTGAACCCGCGCGCGACCCCGGCGGCGCCCAGTGCGCCGACGACCCCGCCGGCGAGCAGTCCGGCGCCGAAGGTGAGCCCGCCGGAGGCGAGGTCCGCTGCGAGCCCCGTCACTGCGCCTGACAGGAACCCCCCGACGATTGCGGCCTTGCGCTCGTCGACGGGCGCCTCGGTGACGACGCTGTCCGCGAGTCGGGCGGTGACCACTGCGGCCGCCCGACCCTGGAGCTGGTGGACCGCGATCAGCCGATCGGTGCTCGCCCGGATTTCCGCGTCGAGGCGCTGCGCGAGCGCGGTCATCGCAGCCTCCCTCGCGCCTTCGCCGGCGCGACCCGGGATGCCGATGGCCTTGCCCACGCCGCGCAACGAATCCCGGAAGCCCGCATCCGGCAGGTTCTCGCGATCGCAGGCGGCACGTGCGATCGGCTGCGCGATCGCGGCCATCGCCTGGTCGAACTGCAATTCCCGCGCTGCGGTCCATGCGGATGCGAGGCGCGCGAAAGCCGCGGCCTTCGACACGGGCAGAGCGTCGGCGACGACCTGGAGCAGCATGCGCTCCTGCACCCAGCAGCGGGCAAAGGCGTCGAGCGTCACGACGCCGCGAATCGCCGGCCGAGCGCCCAGCGCATCGCGCCAGCGTGCGACGTCTGCCGCCTCGTCGGCGGGGCTGCGCGGCGGGCCTGTCTGGTTGAGCAGCACGACGACGGGCTTGCCGATCCATTCGAGAATTCGGATCTCGGGCGCGAGGTAGCCCGCGTCATGCGGGCGCTCCGACGCGTTGACGAGGTAGAGCACGACGTCGGCGCACTCGCGGACGTTCCGCACCGCCTGCTGGCTCGACCAGAAAGGTCGGTCGCGCCAGCGGTCCCAGCTCGAAGCCAGGAAGCCGAGGATCGGGTTGTCGAGCGCGGCGAGCCGTCGCGCGAGCCTCGCGCTGTCGCCGAAGCCCGGCGTGTCCCAGAGCGAAAGCGTATCGCCGGTCGCGGTCTCGATCAGCGGATAGCGCTCGGCCGCTGCAGTGACGTGCGCGGCATCCCGAACCTCCCCGACGTCACGCGAGAGCAGCGTGCGGGCGAGCGTCGTCTTGCCCGCGTTGGTGTGCGAGACCAGCGACAGCGCGATCTCCTGCGGCCCTGCGGCTGCCGCGACTCCGGTCCCCGCTTCGCCGGTCCGGCCCGGTGTCCCCGGTTCGCTCATCGCACCGGCGCCGCAAGCAGGTCGTTGAACGATGCAGCCGCCAGGGCGACCTCCGGATTCACGAGCGCGACGAACAGAGGGGTCACGCCCCGTCCTTCCAGCACCTGGCGCCACGCCGTCTCGCGCTCGGCGGTTCTCTGCGGCACGTCGCGGAAGCGTGCGGCGAAATCCGAGGTGTCGACGATCGGAATCACCGGCGCGCCGCACGCGCGCGCGGCGATCTGGTCGACGATCGCGCCGTGGTTCTCGGCTTCGGGGGTCGCCGTCAGGTTGAACAGGACGACGATGGCGGCCGGGGGCGTGGAAGGCAAAGGCGGCGCATCGTCGCCGTAGCGCAGCGCCGGCATCCATTCGAGCGCGACCGGCGCCTCGAACGCGCGCGACAGCACCGCCCGCAGACCCTCGATCACCCGCGTGCCGACCTCGTAGCTGTAGGGTATCGCGAGGACCTGTGCGGTGCCCGCGCGCCAGGCGCGAAGAATGCGCTGGAAATACGGTGCGTCGACCTGCAGGGGGAATCGCCGCGACATGCGCGTCGCCCCGATCCATGCGGCCGCCGCGAGCGCGAGCCTCGGGACGACGACGACGACGAGGATCGTTCCGGCATAGAGGTGGATCCAGCGAGCGGCATTCTCCCCCTGGCTTGCGGGGCCGAGCGCCTTCAGGGCATCGGCGCCCGGGATGGCAATTCCTGTGACCAGGGCGCCCGGTGCGAGCACGACGTGGAGGACGCGCGCGACGTCGGCGGCATCGAGGAACGTGCTTTGCCAGACGGCGCGGTACTCGAGCGCGATGCCTCGCAGGTAGAGCCCGCCGACTTCACCCAGCGCCAATGCGGCGGCAGCGACGTGCAGGATGCAAGCGGCCCGACGCCGCCACAGCGGCGCGGACGCGCGGGTCCAGTCGGCAGCGAACGCGGCAGCCGCGCTGGCGAGCGGATGCTTCTGGGCGGCTTCATGCCAGGGGACCGGCATGCGCCCGAGCAGCTTCGCGAGCAGGGACCGCAGGCCCTCGGGCACCGTCGTGCGCACGCCGCCCCTGGAGGTCGCGACTGCGATGGCGAGCGCGACGTAGACGGCGACGTTCCACGCGAGCAGCACCAGCACCGGCGGCGCAAGCAGGTTGATCTGCTGCCCCGGCCCGACGTGCGCTGCCGCGACGCCGGCGATGAATGCGGCCGCGATCGCGAAGATCGCGACTTTCGGTCCCGCGACCCGGTGGCCCGCAAGCGACTGCATTCGCGGTTCGCGCGCCACGATACGGGCCAGCGCGAGCCCTGCGCGGCGCGCCAGGTACGTTTCTGCCGCCGCGCCCTCCCCCACCGCATGCGCAGCCGCCTGCCCGACCGCGATGCGGTCGGCATCGCTCCAGACGGCCCGCGCGCGATCGGCGGTCTCGATCGCCTGCACGAGCATCACGTCACGGGCGCTGCGTTCATCCATGCGTGTTCGAGCTCGCGTCGAAGGACTATGATTGGCACCCGGGCTCCGCACGGGAATGCTACCAAGCTTGGCCCGGATCGAACCATGGATCGCGACGACGCAGCTTCCCAGCCGTTCAAAGGGCGCGGCGCGACGTTCAATCCGGACAACCGGTTCCGGGCGGAACGGCGCGAGCGCTGCGACGACGGCTGGGCGCGCGATGCCGGCGCCGAAGCCGGGGTCGGTGCCGACGACGATGCGCCCGACCGGCCGGGGCCGAAGACCACCGTCACCGTCCAGTCCGCACGAAGCATCATCTCCCGCAACGATTCCCCCGACATCCCGTTCACCCAGTCGATCAATCCCTACCAAGGCTGCGAGCACGGCTGCATCTACTGCTATGCCCGGCCGTCGCACGCCTTCCTCGACCTGTCCCCTGGCGTCGATTTCGAGACTCGGCTCTATGCCAAGCCGCAGGCCGCCGAACTGCTGCGCGCCGAGCTCTCGAAACCGGGATATCGCTGCGATCCGATCGCGCTGGGCGCCAACACCGATCCATACCAGCCGATCGAACGCGAATGGAAGATCACGCGGTCGATTCTCGAGGTGCTCGCACAGTGCGAGCATCCTTTCACGATCGTCACCAAGTCGTCGCTGGTCGAGCGCGACATCGACCTCATCGCGCCGATGGCCGCGAAGCGCATGGCCCGCGTCTACGTCTCGATCACGACCCTCGACCGCGATCTCGCGCGCCGGATGGAGCCGCGGGCGGCGGCGCCGCAGCGACGCCTGCAGACGGTCAGGGCGCTGGCGCAAGCCGGCATTCCCGTCGGCGTGATGACGGCGCCGGTCATCCCCCAGCTCAACGACCGCGACCTCGAGGCGATCCTCGAAGCCGCGGCAGCCAGCGGCGCAAGCTCGGCGGGCTGGGTGCTGCTGCGCCTCCCGCTCGAGGTCGCGCCGCTGTTCCGCGAATGGCTCGACGCCCACTATCCGCAGCGCGCGGCCCACGTGATGAGCCTGGTCCGGCAGATGCGCGGCGGCCGCGACTACCAGGCGGGTTTCGGCGCGCGGATGCGCGGCGATGGCGCCTATTCGGCGCTGATCGACCGGCGCTTCGAACTTGCCTGCGCCCGCCTCGGTCTCAACCGCGGCCGCGATCAAGCCGACCTCGACACGATGCGGTTCAGGCCGCCGGCGATCCCGGTCCCGGTGGGCGTCGAGCGCGGCCAGATCGACCTGTTCGAGGACGCGGACAGCGGGAGCAAGCGCCGGTGACCCGGCTGACATCCATGAAGGAGATTCGGTGATGAGTGGTGCGCGACATCTGGCGGCGTGGGTGGCCGCGGTCGTCTTCTTCGTCCTCGGCGCGATCTGGTACAGCGTGTTCGCGGGCCCGTGGGCAAGTGCGATCGGCAAGACCTTCGACCAGATCACGCGCGAGCAGGGCGGATCGCCGCAACCCTATGCCATCGGATTCGCGGCGATGCTGCTGATGTGCTACACGCTGTCGTGGCTGATCGAGCGCCTGCAGGCGTCGACCTTCGCCGGGGGCCTGCGGCTGGGCGCGACGATCGCCTTCTGCTTCGTCGCGGCGACCCTCGCGCTCAACTACGGCTTCGAGTCGCGCTCGATGACGCTGTGGCTGATCAACGCTTCCTACATCGTGCTCGGGCTCGCGACTTCCGGCGCCATCATCGGCGGCTGGAAACGGCCCGCGCAAGCCGCTCTCCCGGGGACTCAGACGCCGAGGTAGCGCTGCAGCAGCGCCGGCTGCGCCTTGATCTCGGCGGCCGGGCCTTCGTGCACGATGTGCCCGTTGTTGATGATGTAGACGCGTTGCGCCAGCGCCAGGGTCGCCGCGAGATTCTGTTCCACCAGCACGATCGTCTGCCCCGCCGCGGCGAGATCGCGACAGGCGACCATCAGGGCCTGCACGATCACCGGGGCAAGCCCCTCGAATGGCTCGTCCAGCAGGATGATCTTCGGATCGCGGATGAGGGCGCGGGCGATCGCGAGCATCTGCTGCTCTCCGCCCGACAGGTCGGTGCCGCTGCTGCCGCGCCGCTCCTTGAGCCGCGGGAACATCTCGTAGATGCGGTCGAGCGGCCATTTTTGCGGCGCGGTCAACCCGGCGATGACCAGGTTCTCCTCGACGTCGAGGCTGCCGAAGATGCGACGGTCCTCGTGCACGAGCTGCATGCCGGCCTTCGCGACCTCGTGGCTCTTCTTCCCGGCGATCTCGACCCCGTCGAGCCTCACCGAGCCGGTGCGCGGCGTCACCACGCCCATCAGGCTCTTCAGGGTCGTGCTCTTGCCAGCGCCGTTGCGCCCGAGCAGTGCCACGACCTCGTTGCGCTCCACGCGCAGGGAGACGTCGAACAGGATGTGGGAATCCCCGTAGTAGCTGTTCAGCCCGCTGACCTCGAGCAAGCTCATCTGGCAACCCCCACCCTTGCGGCAGTCATTCGTCGATCACCCCGTGCACGCCACCCAGGTAGGCCTCCTGGACTGCCGCATTGCCCTTGATCTCGTCCGGCGTTCCTTCGACCAGCACGCGGCCTTCCTGCAGCACGGTGATCCGCTCGGCCAGGTTGAACAGGGCGTCCATGTCGTGATCGATGATGATCATCGTGCGCCCCTCGCCGATCGACCTCAGGAGCTGCACGGTCTCGGCGCGCTCGCTCGGACTCATGCCCGCCAGTGGCTCGTCGAGCAGCAGCAGCGTCGGAGACGATGCGAGCGCGAGTCCCACTTCCAGCCGCCGCTTCTCGCCATAGGCGAGCTGCGACACCGGCGTGTCGCGGCACTCGACCAGGTTCACGAGCTCGAGCGTGTGATCGACCTGCTCGCGCAATCCGGGAATCCTCTGAAGGCTTCCCAGCAGGTCGAGCTTGAACTTGCCGCGCAGCTCCGCGAGCGCAGCGATGGTGACGTTCTCGCGCACCGTCAGCCGGTTGAACAGCTGGTTGACCTGGTAGCTCTTGGTCAGCCCGAGCTGGCACACCTCGGTGACCGTCATGCCGGTGATGTCGCGGCCCTCGAACACGATCTTGCCGGACGAAGGCGGCACTTCGCAGGTCAGCATCTTGAAGAACGTGCTCTTGCCCGCGCCGTTTGGGCCGATGATGCCGCGCAGCTCGCCGTGGTTCACCGAGAAATCGATGCCCGAGTTGGCGATCACCCCGCCGTAGTACTTGCTGAGGCCGGTCGCCTGCAGGATGGGGCCGGTACCGCCCCGCGACGAGCGGCTTCGTGCCGGCGACGGGGTCGCGGCCGCGGTGCCGCCGGCGCGGGGCGCCGACGCGTCCTGTCCGTCGTCGACGACGAATCCGGGGAGGGACGCGGGTTCCTCAGTGCCGGCCGGTGCCGCCCTGCCGCTCAGCCAGCGGTAGAGATCCGTGATGCCGCCGATGATGCCGTGGCGCAGGAAGCTGACCAGCAGCACGAAGACCAGTCCCAGCACCAGCTTCCACGAAGCACCGAGGCCCAGCGTTCCCTGCAGGTAGTCCTGGAGGTACAACCAGATCGTGGCGCCCAGCAGCGGGCCGAACAACGTGCCGCGGCCGCCGATGGCGGTCAGGATCACCAGCTGGCCGGAGGTGTCGAACGTGAATGCGTCCGGCGGCATGAACGCCTGCAGGACGCCGAGCAATCCACCTGCGAGCCCGGCGTAGGCGGCGGCGATGACGAAGGCGGCGAGCTTGTAGCTGTGGACGTTGTGGCCGACTGCCGCCGCGCGCAGCGGATTCTCGCGGATCGCGCTGAAGATCGCGCCGACCGGCGAGCGCACGATGCGCAGCGCGATGACGATGCCGATGAAATAGCACAGCGCGAGGAATGGATAGAGCGACCAGCCGGTGCTCATGTGGAGGGTGGTGAAGCCGAGGTACAGCGTCGGCGCCGGCACGCCGGGCAATCCGTTCTCGCCTCCGGTCCAGTGCGCCAGCGGATTGAACTCGACGAAGTAGAAGACCTCCGCGATCGCCACCGTGATCATCGCGAAGTAGATGCCGGTGCGCCGCAACGCCACCAGCCCGACCAGGAAGCCGACGGCGGCGGCGGCGATCATGCCCAGGATCAGGGCGAGCAAGACGTACGGAAAGCCGGCCCGGGTCAGCAGGTAGGCTGCGACGAATCCGCCGGTGCCGTAGAAGGCGGACTGGCCGAACGAAAGGAGACCCGTGTAGCCGAACAGGATGTCGAAGCCGATGCCGAACAGCCCCCAGACCAGGATGCGGTTGACGGTATCGGGCGCAAACCCGAGGTGCGGAAGGATGAAGGGCGCTGCGATCAGGCCGATCGCCACCAGCGCTTCGACGAGGTACGGACGCTGCCTCAGCATCGGACGCCCGCGTTCACTCGCGGCCCTTCGTGCCGAGCAGCCCCTGCGGACGCAGCATCAGCACGAGCACCATCGCCCCGAACAGCATGACGTAGGCGTAGCCCGGATTGAACATCGACGTGATGCTGATGATCTCGCCTGCGATCAGCCCGCCGAGCACGGCGCCGGGAAACGATCCGACGCCGCCGATGACGACGACGACGAAGGTCTGAACGAGGATCGCCTCGCCGACGTCCGGGGTGAGCGACGCCACCGGGGCGTTCACGATTCCCGCGAAGCCCGCCGCCATCGCGCCGATGCCGAAGACGATCATGAAGATCCGGTAGACGTTGATGCCGAGGGAATCGACCATCACGGGATCCTCGATTCCCGCGCGCACGATCATGCCGAGGCGCGTCCGGTAGAGCACGATGTACAGGGCGAGCAGCGCCACCGCGACGATGCCGACGGCGGCCAGCCGGTAGGTCGGATAGAACAGGAAACCGAGCTTGGTGATTCCCGAGAACAGCGGCGGCGGCGGGACGGTCTTGGAAAGGCTGGAGAAGAACAGGCGGACGAGCTCGACCATGCAGATGCCCAGCCCGAACGTGACCAGCAGCTGGTCCTCGTGCGGCCGGCTGTAGAAGTGGCGGATGATCAGCCGCTCCATCGCCACGCCGACGACCATCAGGAACAGGGTTCCGGCGACGACCGCCACGGTGAACGAGCCGGTCGCCTCGTACGCGATATAGCCGGCGTAGCCGCCGAGCATGAACATCGCGCCGTGCGCCAGGTTCAGCACGCCGAGCGTGCCGTAGATGATCGTCAGTCCGGAGCTGATCAGCGCGAGCAGCGCGCCCAGCGCCAGCCCGTTGAACAGCTGCGAAACGAAATTAGTCCACGTGATCATATCGGACGTCCATGCGATCCCGCGGGCTCAGAACATGCCGCTCGTGCCACTGCAGGTCCGCGCCGCGGGCGGCGAAACACCGCCCGCGGCGCGGGTACGCCGTCAGACCCTAGGTGTAGTCGCCCAGCTTGCAACCGAACGCGTCCGGTTTCTGCATCAGCGGAGCGCCGGGGACGATCTCGGTGACCTCCCAGAAGTCCTCCTTGTTCTTCATGTCGCCGGGCTTCTTGCCGCGAACGATGATCACCGGGCGCACCAGCTGGTGATCGGCGGCGCGCCAGTACACCTCGCCGACGACCGAGTCGATCTTGCGCCCGGCTTCGTACGACTTGATCACCTCGGGCGGATAGAAGGTGCCGGCATGCTCGACCGCCTCCGCCCAGAGCGCGAATTCCATGTAGGCGTTCTCCGCGCCCCACTCCGGCTTGTAGCCGTATTTCTTCTCGAACGTCTCGACGAACATCTTGGCGAGAGGATACTTGTCCTCCAGCGTCCACCA
>DATGDG010000384.1:0-1952 GCA_035311025.1 Casimicrobiaceae bacterium | reverse complement strand
GGGCCGACGCAGATGAGCCCGAACTCACCCGCCGGCCGCCGACCGCGACCGTCGCGCGTGCTGATCGCCACCGAATCGAGCTGTGATGCGGACTTCGCGATCGAGGCAGGCATCGGGCTCGCCGTCGCGACCGGGTCCTCCCTGGAGGGCATATTCATCGAGGACGCCAATCTCGTCCGGCTGGCGCGCCTGCCTTTCGTCGTCGAGACCAGCACGCTGACCGGCGCCAAGCGCAGGTTCGCGACCGACGAAATCGAGCGCGCGCTCCGCGTCGAGGCTGCGCGCATCGAAGGCCTGATCGCGCGCTCCGCCGCGAATGCGCGGGTTGCGTGGACTTTCCAGGTGCTCCAGGGCCCGCTGATCGCGGCGGTGGGCGCCCAGCGCGCCGAACTCGCGCTGATCGCGGGCAATGCTTCGCGCCTCGGTCCCGCAGCGACGACACGTTCGGCCTTGCGTCCGATCGCCGCCCTGTTCGACACTTCGATCGCCGGCTGGCGCGGGATCGAGGCCGCAAGCCGTCTCGCGCGTTCGCTCGGGCGCGCGCTCTTGATGCTGATTCCCGCGACCGGACCCATCGAGCCCGAGCAACTCGCCCAGGAGGCCGCGGCGTGGCAGCACCGCGAGGGCGTGGCGGGCTCGGTCGTGCCGATCCACGGCGACACCGCTTCGATGATCACCGCACTGCGGACCCATCGCATCGCCCTGCTGACCGTGCCTGCGCCGGAGCTCGGAACGCTTGCATTCGATCTGGCGCAGCTGCTGATCGAATCGTCGTGTCCGGTGATGATCGCGCGCTGAGCGATCGACGGCCGGAGGACGCGGCAGCGCTGCGCCTGCTGGATGTCGCGTCCTCGATGCTGCAGGAACTGCACCCCGCGGCGCCGACGCGGTCCCCGCGCATCGACGACGCCATCGAGGGCGATCTCGGCTTCGACAGCCTGTCGCGGGTCGAGCTCGTGCTGCGGATCGAGAAGGCCTTCGGGATTCGCCTGCCCGAAGGCCTGGCCATGTCGGCGCGCACGCTGCGGGATCTGCTCGATGCGGTCCGCCAGGGCCAACCCCAGCCGATGGGCGTCACGCCGCCGCTGCGTGCCCTGCCGCCCGAGCCCGTCGTCGGCACACCCGAGGGTGCCGCGACGATGGTCGACGCGTTCCGCTGGCATGTCGAACGCCATCCGGAACGCGAGCACATCACGCTGCAGGATTGCGACGAGATCCGCGAGTCGATCTCCTATGGCGGCCTCTGGGCTGACGCCGGCGCGGTCGCCGCGGGCCTCGCCGCCAGCGGGATCGGGGCCGGCGACGCCGTCGCGATCATGCTGCCGACGGGCAGCGCATTCTTCCACGCCTTCCTCGGCGCGATGCGCATCGGCGCCGTGCCCGTGCCGATGTATCCGCCGCTGCGCTGGTCGGAGATCGAGGAACACGTGCGCGGCCGTGCGGCCATCCTCGCCAATTCGCTCGCCCGCATGCTGGTGACGGTTCCCGAAGCGATGTTCGTCGGCAGGCTCGCCGGTGCCGAGTTGGCCGGGCTGCGGCACGTGATCAGCGTCGACGAGCTTCGCCACCTCGGCAGCGCGGGTACAGGAGTGCCCGCGGCCGGCACGGCGCTCCGCGCTGAAGGCGTCGCGTCGGGACGCGCGACGGCGATGCTGCAGTACACGTCCGGGAGCACCGGCGACCCCAAGGGCGTCATCCTGAGCCACGACAACCTGCTCGCGAACGTCCGCGCGATGGGCGCCGCGGCAGCGGTGACCTCGCGCGATCGGTTCGTCAGCTGGCTGCCGCTCTACCACGACATGGGCCTGATCGGTGCGTGGCTCGGAACCATGTATCACGGCGTTCCGCTGGTCCTGATGTCCCCGACCGACTTTCTTTCGCGCCCTTCGCGCTGGCTGTGGGCGATCCACCGCCACCGCGCGACGATCTCCGCCGGACCCAATTTCGCCTAC
>DATGDG010000383.1:0-14192 GCA_035311025.1 Casimicrobiaceae bacterium | reverse complement strand
GGGAAGCGGGGAACCCGCGGCGCGCGAGCCGGCCGCGATGTCCGCAAGCCGCGCCCCCAAGCCCGGCCTGCGGCGCAGCCGGCGCCGCAACCTCCTGCATTGCCGCCAGTGCCGATGAACGCCGGGTGCCCGACCGACCTGACCGCGTCCGCGCAGGACGAGTCGTTCCTGCGCGATTCCTACGCTGCCACCGCGTTCGCCGACATCGCGGACCGCTCGCTGCACGCTGCCGTGTCGCGGTTCACCGCCGGCCTGTCGCCGATCGCGCTGACCGACGCCTACTTGGACTGGGCTTTCCACCTCGCATCGCTGCCGGGCAAGCGGCTGCAGCTCGTCGAGAAGGCGATCAAGAAATCGCTGCGGCTGGCGACCTACGCCGCGCGCCACCTGTCGCAGCAGGATACGTCGCCGTGCATCGTCCCGCTGCCGCAGGACCACCGCTTCGACGACCCGGCCTGGCAGCAGCCGCCTTTCAACGTGATCTACCAGTCGTTCCTGCTGACCCAGCAGTGGTGGCACAACGCGATGACCGCGGTGCGCGGGGTCACGGCGCAGCACGAGAACATGGTCGCGTTCACCACGCGGCAGTGGCTGGACGTCATGTCGCCGTCGAACCTGGTGGCGACCAATCCCGAGGTCCTGGCGCGAACGCAGCAGGAGTCCGGGATGAACCTCGTGCGGGGTGCGCAGAATTTCCTCGAGGACTGGGAGCGGGCCGCAGGGGGCAGGAAGCCGCTGGGCGCGGAGGCCTTCGAGGTCGGACGCAACGTCGCGGTGACGCGGGGCAAGGTCGTCTTTCGCAACCGCCTGATCGAGTTGATCCAGTACGAGCCCGCGACCGCCCAGGTCCGCCCCGAACCGGTGCTGATCGTTCCGGCGTGGATCATGAAGTACTACATCCTCGACCTTTCGCCGCACAACTCCCTGGTCGGATACCTGGTCGGTCAGGGGTTCACCGTATTCATGATCTCGTGGCGCAACCCGGGCCCCGAGGACCGTGACCTGGCATTCGATGACTACCGGAAACTGGGCGTGTCGGCGGCGCTGGACGCGATCGGGGCGATCGTGCCGCGCCGGAAGGTGCACGCGGTCGGTTACTGCCTGGGTGGCACGCTGCTGGCGATCGCGGCCGCGGCCATGGTGCGCGACGGCGACGCACGCCTGGCGTCGTCGAGCTTCTTCGCCGCGCAGGTCGATTTCACCGAGGCCGGGGAGCTGACCCTGTTCATCAACGAAAGCCAGCTGGCGTTCCTCGAGGACACGATGTGGGAGCAGGGTTTCCTCGATTCGCGCCAGATGGCCGGGACGTTCCAGCTCCTGCGCTCCAACGACCTGATCTGGTCGCGGGTCATCCGCGAATACCTGATGGGCGAGCGCCCGCCGATGACCGACCTGATGGCCTGGAACGCCGACGCGACGCGGATGCCGTACCGGATGCACGCCGAATACCTGCGGCACCTGTTCCTGGACAACGACCTCGCCGAAGGCCGCTACGTCGCCGGCGACCGACCGGTCGCGATCTCCGACCTGCGCCAGCCGATGTTCGTCGTGGGCACCGAGGCCGACCACGTCGCGCCCTGGCGGTCGGTGTACAAATTCCACCTGCTGACCGATGCGGAGATCACGTTCGTGCTGACCAGCGGGGGACACAATGCCGGCATCGTGTCCGAGCCCGGCCACCCCCGCCACCACTATCGGATCGCGATGCAGGCCGCCAACGGGCGCTACATCGACCCCGATTCCTGGGTCGCCGAAGCGGTCCAGAAGGAAGGCTCGTGGTGGACCGAGTGGAGCGCGTGGCTCGCAGAGCGTTCGGGCGCGCCGGTGGCGCCGCCCCCGACCGGTGCCCCGGCTGCGGGCTACCCCGCGATCTGCGACGCGCCGGGGACCTACGTCCGGATCAGCTGAGGCACGACGGTCGCCGGGCAACGGTCGCGGGGTCGCTCCCGATCCTCGATCCGCAGTCGCAGGAGCGCGATCGCCGCCTCGCGACGGCCGGCTCGCCCGGCGGCGCGCGATTGCTTCAGAATAGCGCATTGGCGACAGTAACCTCGCCCACGGAGAGTCCATGAACGAAATCCGGCGCTCCAGCGAGCGCGGCCACGCCAACCACGGCTGGCTCGATTCGTACCACAGCTTTTCCTTCGCCGACTATTACGATCCGCGCCACATGGGCTGGGGCGCCCTGCGCGTGATCAACGAGGACCGGATCCAGCCGGGCCAAGGCTTCGGGACCCACGGCCACCGCGACATGGAGATCATCAGCTACGTCCTGGAAGGGGCGCTGGGCCACAAGGACTCGATGGGCAACGGCTCGACGATCCGGCCGGGCGACGTCCAGCGACTCTCCGCCGGCACCGGCATCACCCACAGCGAATTCAACTACGAGAAGGCGGGCGTCACCCACTTCCTGCAGATCTGGATCGAGCCTTCGGCCACCGGCATCGCGCCTTCCTACGAGCAGACGAACGTTCCGGCGGAGGAGAAGCGCGGGAGGCTGCGCCTGATCGCATCCCCCGACGGCCGCGACGGCTCGGTGTCGATCCACCAGGATGCGCGGGTCTACGCGGGCCTGTTCGACGCCGCAGAGCAGGCCCGCCATCCGCTCGCCGCGAATCGCCTGGGCTACGTCCACGTCGTGCGCGGAAGCGCCAGCGTCAATGGCCATCCGCTGGCCGCAGGCGACGCGCTGAAGGCGGATGGCGGGGAGATCGCGATCGGCAACGGCAAGGACGCCGAAATCCTGGTCTTCGACCTTCCCGGCCGCCGGCCCGCGCGCTGAAGCCCATGCCCAGCCGCCGTACCCAGGTCGCGATCATCGGCGCCGGCCCGTCGGGCCTTCTGCTCGGCCAGTTGCTGCACAGGGCCGGGGTCGACAACGTCATCGTCGAGCGGCAGAGCGGCGACTACGTGCTCGGCCGCATTCGCGCCGGCGTCCTCGAGCAGACCACCGTCGACCTGCTCGACCAGGCCGGCGTCGGGCAGCGGATGCACCGCGAAGGGCTGGTGCACGGCGGTTTCGAGCTGTCGTTCGGCGGTGCGCGCCACCGCATCGACATGCGCGGCCTGACCGGCGGCAAGCAGGTGATGGTCTACGGCCAGACCGAAATCACCCGCGACCTGATGGAAGCGCGCGCGGCGCTGGGGCTTTCGACCGTCTACGACGCCAAGTCGGTGGCCCTGCACGACTTCGACACCCGGCACCCGACGCTGACCTGGCGCAAGGACGGCGAAGAGCACGAGCTGCAGTGCGACTTCATCGCCGGCTGCGACGGCTACCACGGCGTCAGCCGGGCGAGCGTCGCCGAGGGAAGCGTCGCCCACTACGAGCGGGTCTATCCGTTCGGCTGGCTCGGCATCCTCGTCGACCGGCCCCCGGTGTCGCACGAGCTCATCTACTCGAACCACGAGCGCGGTTTCGCGCTGTGCTCGATGCGCTCGCCCACGCGCAGCCGCCATTACGTGCAGGTGCCGCTCGAGGACAAGGCGGAGGACTGGAGCGACGCGGCGTTCTGGGACGAACTGCGGCGCCGCCTGGACCCCGAGGCAGCGCTGCGCCTGCAGACCGGCCCGTCGATCGAGAAGAGCATCGCGCCCCTTCGCAGCTTCGTTGCCGAGCCGATGCGATTCGGTCGCCTGTTCCTCGCCGGCGACGCCGCCCACATCGTCCCGCCGACCGGCGCCAAGGGGCTGAACCTCGCCGCCTCCGACGTACGCTATCTCTCGCGCGCGCTGGCCGAGTTCTATGCCGAACGCAGCAGCACGGGCATCGACACCTACTCCGACCGCTGCCTTCGCCGCGTGTGGAAAGCCGAGCGGTTCTCCTGGTGGTTCACGTCGCTGACCCACAAGTTCCCCGAGACGGGTGCGATCGGCCGCAAGCTGCAGCAGGCGGAACTCGACTACCTGGTGGGTTCGAGCGCCGCATCGACGTCGATGGCCGAGAACTACGTCGGCCTGCCGTTCGACGACTGACAGACAGGATCAGCCGCGATGCACGCCAAGATCGAGACCCAGACCTTTCTTTCCAGATTGCCCCTGTTCAGCGACATCGAGCCGGCCGCGCTCGAGCGGATCGCCGCGGGAACGACCGAGGTGCGCGTGCCGAGGGGCGAGATCATCGTCAACCGCGACGACCCCTGCGTCGGTTTCCATCTGATCGTCTACGGACAGGTCAAGCTCGCGCTGGTGACGCCCAATGGCGACGAGAAGATCCTCGAGATCATCGGCGCCGGCCACTCCTTCGGCGAGTCCGTGATGTTCCTCGAGCGCCCCTACCTGCTGATGGCGCAGGCACTGGCCGACTCGCTGCTGCTCCACGTTTCGCGCGAGGCGGTGTTCGAGGGAATCGAGCGCGATGCCGGATTCGCGAAGATGCTGCTGGCGGGCCTGTCGGCGCGCCTGCAGACGATCATCACCGACATCGAGTCGTATTCGCTGCAGTCGGCGACCGAACGCGTGATCAGCTACCTGCTGCAGCGCGACGGGCGGCAGGAGGCGTCGGGCACGGCGCACGTCGTCACGCTGCCGACGTCCAAGACGCTGGTCGCATCGCGCCTCAACCTGACCCCGGAGCACTTCTCGCGCGTGCTGCACGAGCTCTCCGACGCCAAGCTGATCAGCGTCACGGGACGGGATGTCCGCATCCACGACGTGGCCAGACTGCGCGCGCATCACCCGGTCCTGCGCCACCCGCCGGCGCGTTGACCCGCGGCCGGCAACGCTGCTGCGCAGGGCCCGTCACGGCACGCGCTTCGCAGCTTCAGCCGGGCAGCACCGCAGTCGCCTCGAGCTCGACGCAGGCCGGGCTGTCGAGCAGATCGCTGACGAACACCAGGCTCATCGCCGGGTAGTGGCGCCCCATGTGCGTGCGCCAGATCGCCCCGAGGTCGCGGCGCGCGGCGAGGTAGGCGGGCTTGTCGCAGCAGTAGACGGTCATCCGCGCGATGTGCTGCGGCGCGCCACCTGCCCTGGCCAGCACGGCGAGGACGTTCTTCAGCGCCTGGTCGAACTGCGGCGCGATCGCCGCCGAGGCAAAGCGCTGCTGGGCATCCCAACCGACCTGTCCGGCGATGAACACGACCCGGCCCGCGTCGACGGCGATGCCGTTGGCGTAACCGATCGGCGGCGCCCAGCCTTCGGGCAGGAGCACGTCCACGCAGGGCCTCGGTCGGCTCGGCAGGGTCGGGGCGCCTTGTGCGCTCGGTGCGCTCGGTCCGCTCAGTCGGTATAGCGTGGCGGGTCGGGGTCGTCGGCCCAGTCCTCGCTGGGCTTCTCGACCCTGCCCATCCACGCGCGGATGAGCGCGACGTGCTCGCGCTCCTCGTCCTGCAGCGCGCGTGCCGCGTTGCGGACCGACTCGACCTCGGCCGCGCCGGCGATCCGACCGTAGAAACGCTCGGCCCGCTCCTCGCAGGCCAGCGCGACCTCCAGCGCATGGTAGGGCCACATCAGGTAGTGCACGTCTTCCAGCCGCGGCGTCTCGGGACCCTCGAGCATCTCCGGGCCCCACGCGGCGGGGGCGGGCGCCTCGCTCCATCCCATTTCCGACAGGATCGCCTGCGCGTGCCCCTGTTCGACCTGGGCCATCTTGCGGAACAGTCCTGCGACTTCGCGATTGTTGTGCATCTCCATGGCGTCGGCGAATTCGGCATAGCGCTGCGCCGCCTCGCGTTCCATGTCGAAGGCCAGCGCCATCAATTCGGGGAGGGTGTGCGGCTCGCCGTCGCCGACCTTGCCCGCGGCGACCCGCTCCGCCTCGTCAACGCTCCGGTTCATAGCGCGAACTCCTCTTCGAGTTCCTCCGGCGTGCATTCGGCCGGCGCGGGGCCGATCGGACAGGTCGGACGATCGCCTTCGAACAGCACCCCGATGTTGAAACCGTCATCGGTCATCAGCCTGCGCGCCGCCCGCGCAGGATCTCCGGTCGAGGCCACGGGCGCCGGGTGCACCTGCTCCTTCCACTCGCGCTGCTCGGGGCGGAACGTGACGCAGGGGCTCAGGATCTCGACGAACGAAAAGCCGGGATGGCGGATCGCTTGCGCCAGGATCTCGGCGGTCCCGTTCGGGTCGCCGGCGAACGCTCGGGCAATGAAATTGGCCCCCGCGGCCAGCGCGATCACCAGCGGGTGGAACACGCGCAGCTTGGTCCCTCCCGGCGACAGCTTGGAGTCCCAGTCGGGCTCGGTCGTCGGCGACGGCTGGCCCTTGGTCATGCCGTAGACGTGGTTGTCCATCACGACGTAGGTGATGTCGACGTTGCGCCGGCAGGCATGGAGGAAGTGGTTGCCGCCGATCGAATAGCCATCGCCGTCGCCGCCCGCGACCAGGACCGTCAGGTCCGGACGTGCCACCTTGAGCCCGGTGGCTGCGGCGAGCGAGCGGCCGTGGACCCCGTGGAATCCGTAGCAGTTCGTGTAGGCGGGAATCCGCGACGAGCAGCCGATGCCGGACACGACGACGACGCTCTCGGGGGCGACGCCGGACTTGGCGAACGCCTTGGTGATCGAACTCAGCACCGAGTAGTCGCCGCATCCGGGACACCAGATCGGCTTGTAACCCGACTTGTAGCTTTGCGCCGTGCGCGGCGCACAGGTGGCGACGTCGTTCATTGTCCGCTCCAGGCGAGGATCGCATCGGCGAGTTCACCGGGCTTGAGCGGGAGCGGCCCCGGCCGGTGGTAGCTCGATGGCTTCCCCGGCAGGTCATAGGTCGCGCGCAGGTACCGGAAGAGCTGTGCGCCGTGGTTCTGCTCGGCGACGAGAACCCGGGAGACGCCGGCGAGCGCGCGGTCGAGGCGTTCCGGCTGGGCGGGTGCGAGCAGCCGCAGCGCGATCAGGCGCACCGCGACGCCCTCCTTCGCCACGCGCGCCAGTGCCTCGCGCACCGGTCCCGTCGTCGAGCCGAAGGTGATCACCGCCAGCTCGCCCTCGCCTTCGACGTCGGCCCAGGCGTCGCCGTAGTCGTGCTCGGCGAGCTTGCGCAACCGCTTGTCGAGCTGCAAGCCGTGGTCGCGCGCCTGGCTGCTCGGTATGCCGCCTTCCGAATGCTCGAGGCCGTCCGCCGTGTAGGCGACGCCCGGCGTTCCGGGAATCGCCATCGGTGACACCCCCGTCGCGGTGTTGCGATAGCGCTTGTAGTCGGGGGCGTTCGCCGCCGCGGTCAGACGCTGCGCCACCCCGTCGACCTGCGCCGGACGGTCGATGACCGCCCGCGACTGGCCCATGAACTGGTCCGAGAGCACGATCGCCGGTGCCTGCAGCGCCTCGGCCAGGTGGACCGCCCACTGCGCCGTCGCCAGGCAGTCCGCGATCGACGTCGGCGCGAGCACCAGCCGCGGCGCATCCCCGTGCAGCCCGCTGACGGCGAACGACAGGTCGCTCTGCTCGCTCTTCGCCGGAATGCCCGTCGAGGGGCCGCCGCGCATGACGTCGACGACGACGATCGGCACCTCGGCGGCGACGGCGAGGCCGATGCCCTCGGTCATCAACGCGAGCCCCGGTCCGGCGGTCGCGGTCAGCGCCGGCACGCCGCCGTAGGACGCGCCGATGATCATGTTGACCGATGCCAACTCGTCCTCCGCCTGCAGCAGCGTCCCGCCCACCCTGGCCAGCGCGGGCGCCATCCACTCGAGCAATTCGGTCGCCGGCGTGATCGGGTAGGCGGCGACGAAGCGGATGCCGCCGCGCAGCGCGCCATAGCCGGCCGCCTCGTTGCCGGACAGCAGCCACCGCGGCCGCGATGCGCTTGCCGGCTTCGCCACGTGCGGCACGCCGGCGATGCCCGACGCCGCCGCGATGCCGGCGTGCAGGGCCGCGAGGTTGGCCTGCAGTGCCGACTCGGCACGCTTCCACGACGCGCGCAACGCCGCCTCCAGCGCGTCGACCGGCAGGCCGGCAAGCGCCCCGGCAAGCCCCAGGGCGACCATGTTGATCCAGCTCCCCGGGATCGCTTTCGCCATCTTCTTGAGCGGCAGGGGCACGTAGTGCGCGCCGCTGGCGCGG
Organism: Casimicrobiaceae bacterium; assembly: GCA_035311025.1. Taxonomy (GTDB): domain Bacteria; phylum Pseudomonadota; class Gammaproteobacteria; order Burkholderiales; family Casimicrobiaceae; genus VBCG01. Next base: position 6,189 of record DATGDG010000383.1, on the reverse strand, counting down.
AAGACCTCGGGCGCCTCCCCTTCGTCGGGATCCCCGATCATCACGCTTCCCGCAGCGAGCGCGATCTCGTCTGCGAAGCGGTTGACGTTCTGCCAGTCGATCGCGATCAGCAGGTCGAAGCCGTCGCCCAGCGACATGACCGGGCTCGTTGAAATCCGCAGCAGCGCCCCCGCCTCGCCGCCGCGGATCTGCGGCCCGCTGGTGCGCACCATCAGGCCGTAGAGACCCGACCTGGCGGCTGCGTCGAGCAGCAGCGTGCCGGCGGTCATCACGCCGCTGCCGCCGCTGCCGGCGACGGCGATCGACAGCGTCGACACCGCGTCGCCCGCTGCGGCGGGTCGCGGCGAAGGCAGCGTCGCATCGAGAACTTCGGTCACTTCCAGCGTGTCCACGTTTGTGCTCCTTGGCGCCATGCCGGCAGTAGACCGTTTCGGGCCCGCGCGATGCTTTGATGCAAATCAAGGCGTGCGAAAGAGGTGCAGCACAGACTCGCCACAACCCGGTATTGCAGTACCGGATTTCGCCAATAGCCGAGCCGAGGCGAACCGATCGTCGAAACGCAGTCGCCGCCGCTCCACCCGCGTGGATCGTCCGGCCAGCGGAGGAACCACCCGATGAACGCACCCGAGCCCCGCGCTTCCCTGGACGAACTCAAGTCGCACGACCTCGTCGACGACCCCGCGCGGCCCGGCGTCCGCTACGAGATGCGCGCGGCGAAGCGCCCCGACGGGACGGCGGTGTCCGGCCTGTACGACGCCTGGATCACGCTCGACAACCCGGGCCAGTTCAATTCCTACACGACCGACATGGTCAAGGGCGTCATCCTGGCGTTCCGGGCCGCATCGAACGCCCGCGACGTCAGCTGCGTCGTGTTCACCGGCGCCGGCTCGTCGGCGTTCTGCACCGGCGGCAACACCAAGGAGTACGCCGAGTACTACGCGGGGCGGCCGCAGGAATACCGGCAGTACATGCGGCTGTTCAACGACATGGTGTCGTCGATCCTCGCCTGCGACAAGCCGGTCGTCTGCCGCGTCAACGGCATGCGCATCGGCGGCGGCCAGGAGATCGGCATGGCCTGCGATTTCTCGGTCGCGCAGGACCTTGCCAGGTTCGGCCAGGCCGGCCCGAAGCACGGCTCGGCGCCGATCGGCGGCGCCACCGATTTCCTGCCGCCGATCGTCGGCGCCGAGCGCGCGATGGTTGCGGGGGTGCTGTGCGAGCCTTTCTCCGCGCACAAGGCTTACCACTGGGGAATGCTCGCCGACATCGCGCCGGCACTGAAGGTCGACGGGCAGTTCGTCGCCAATCCGCTGGTCGAGACCCAGCGGATCGTCGACGGTTTCGGGCGATTCGTCTTCGGCGAGCCCCGGACCGGGGACGCCGCGAAGGAGGCGAAGGCGCTGCTGGCGCGCGGCAGCGTCGACCTGTCGCTGCTCGACGCGCGGGTGGAGGCGCTGTGCGCCAAGCTGCTGCTGACCTTCCCCGACTGCACGACCAAGACGCTCGAGGAGCTGCGCAAGCCCAAGCTGGAGGCGTGGAACCGCAACAAGGAGAACTCGCGCGCCTGGCTCGCGCTCAACATGATGACCGAGGCGCGTGCCGGCTTTACCGCCTTCAACGAGGGCACCAAGGACGATCGCGAGGCGGATTTCGTGCTCCTGCGCCAGCAGATCGCCGCCGGCGAGGGCTGGGCCGGCTCGCTGTGCGAGTCGATCCAGCCGAAGCGTCGGTGCGGGGCCTAGGCCGTGGCCGACGGCGGCGCGCTCCGGGTCTTCGTCGAACGCGACGGCGCACTGTTGCGCCTTCGGCTTTCGCGTCCGAAGGCGAACCTGATCGACGCGGCGATGATCGCCGCGCTCCATGCTGCGCTGCTCGAACATCGGGCGCGGCGCGGCCTTCGCGCGGTGCTGATCGACGCCGAAGGTCCCCACTTCAGCTTCGGGGCGAGCGTCGAGGAGCACCTCGCCGAGCGCTGCGCCGCGATGCTGGCCTCGCTGCACGCGCTGCTGATCGAGATGCTCGAGTTCCCGGTCCCGATCCTGGCCGCGGTGCGCGGCCAGTGCCTCGGCGGCGGGCTGGAGCTGGCGCTGGCGGCCACCACGATCTTCGCCGCAACGGACGCGCAGTTCGGGCAGCCCGAGATCAAGCTGGGCGTGTTCGCGCCGGCCGCCTCCTGCCTGATGCCCTACCGGCTCGGCCACGCCGCCGCCGAGGACCTGCTTTTCTCGGGTCGCTCGATCGCCGCGGCCGAGGCGAAGGCGATCGGGCTGGTCGATGAGCTCGCCGACGATCCCGGGGCGGCCGCGCTTTCGTATTTCGACGCCCATCTCGCCGCCCGGAGCTCCGCCGCCCTCGCGCTCGCGATCGCCGCAGTTCGCGGCCCGCGCAATGCCGAGGTCAGGAAGCGCCTCGGCGAGCTCGAGCGCCTGTATGTCGACACCCTGATGCGCACCCGCGACGCCAACGAGGGAATCGCCGCATTCCTCGAACGGCGGCAACCACAATGGGAGCACTGCTGATGGCCACGCTGCCCGTCACGACCATCGTCGAACGATGCCAGGCGCTGTTCGACGATCTCGATTTCAACGCGGTCAAGACCTGGAAAGCCGCGGTTCCCGGGCGCAAGGCGATCGGCTACATGCCGGTCTACGTGCCCCGCGAGCTGGTCCACGCGGCGGGCATGCTGCCGGTCGGCATCCTGGGCGGCGGCGACCAGCTCGAGGTGATCCAGGGCGATGCGTACTACCAGAGCTACATCTGCCGGATTCCCCGGTCGACGATCGAGCTCGGCCTGACCGGCCGCCTCGACTGCCTCGACGGCATGCTGTTCCCGTCGATCTGCGACGTGATCCGCAACCTGTCGGGGATGTGGCAGATCCTGTTCAAGGACAAGTACGTCCGCTACTTCGACGTGCCCCAGAACTACGAGGACGAGGTCGGAGGCAGGTTCTACGTCCAGGAACTCGAGGTGCTTCGCCACGACCTCGGGGAGCTCCGCGGCGCGCCGGTCACCGACGACGAGCTCAACGCGTCGATCGCCGTCTACAACGACAACCGCACCGCGGTCGCCGACCTCTACGCCTACCGCTCGGCGAAACCCTGGCAGGCGCCGACCTCGGAGGTCTACCTGGTGCTGCGCGCCGGCATGGTGCTCCCCCCCGAGGACCACACGGCGCTGGTCCGGGACTACCTCGCCGCCGCGGACTCGGCGCCGCGGCAAAGGCGCGACAACGCCAGGATCGTGATGACGGGGTCGTTCTGCGAGCAGCCGCCGCTGGGGCTGATCAAGTCGGTCGAGATGTCGGGCTGCTACATCGTCGACGACGATTTCATGCTGGTCACCCGCTGGCTGCAACGCCCCGTGCCGACCACCGGCAAGCCGCTGGAGGAGCTTGCGAAGGCTTTCCTCCACGACTCGGCGTCGACCGCGGCTCGCTACGACACCAGGCGCGAGGACAAGGGCGTCTACCTGCTGAACCAGGTGAAGACCCGGGGCGCGGAGGGCGTGGTGTTCGCCGCGCCGTCGTTCTGCGACCCGGCCCTGCTCGAGCGACCGATGCTGCAGGACGTGATGGCGAAGCACAAGGTGCCCTACACGGCGTTCAAGTACGCCGAGAACACCGGGCAGATGGCGCCGATCCGCGAGCAGGCGGGGACGTTCGCCGATTCGATCAAACTCTGGAGCGCCGCATGAACACGACTACCGCCTCGATGCCGACGTCGGTGAAGAAGCCACAGAACGTCCAGAAGGAAGACGCGATGTGGCTGCAGAAGGAGCTGATCAACCGCAACTATCACGAGCTCGCCGCCGCCCGCGACACCGGCCGCAAGGTCTCGGCGACGTTCGTTCCGGGGAACCTTAACGAGCTCTTGATGTGCTTCGACTTCGCGCGCAGCCTTCCCGAGACCAACGCCCTGCAGAACGGCATGCGCAAGAAATCGGGCAAGTTCATCATGGACGCCGAGCGCGACGGCCAGTCCGAGGACGTCTGCACCTACGTGAAAACCGACCTCGGGATGATGCTGGGCGGCGAGATCGGCCCGACCGGCGAACGGCTGCCCACGCCCGACATCCTGCTGCTGTCCTACACCGGCTGCTTCACGTTCATGAAGTGGTTCGAGCTGATCCGGCACCGCTATGGCTGCGAGACGGTGATGCTGCACGTCCCCTACCAGGGCGAGGGCAAGATCGCGCCGAACATGCGCGACTACGTCGTCAAGCAGCTGAAGGAGACCGTGATCCCGACGCTCGAGCGGGTTTCCGGGGTCAGGTTCGACATCGACCGGCTGCGCCAGTACATGAAGGAGTCGCAGAAGGCCGAGGACGACCTCGTCGCCGTCCTGCAGTCGGCGAAGCACCGGCCCTCGCCGATCGACGGCTATTTCGGCGCCGTCTATTACATCGGTCCGATCTTCACCGCGTTCCGCGGCATGCCGGAGGCCACCGAGTATTACCGCGTGCTGCGCCAGGAGATCGAGCAGCGGGTGCGCGACGGCAAGGGCCCGGTCACGCCCGACGGCGACATGGGCGAGGAGAAGTATCGCCTGGTCGTCGAAGGCCCCCCGAACTGGACCAGCTTCCGCGACTTCTGGAAGATGTTCTACGACGAAGGTGCGGTCGTCGTCAGCTCGACCTACGCCAAGGTCGGCGGCCTCTACGATTTCGGCTTTCGCCACGACCCGGACCATCCGCTCGAGTCGCTCGCCGAGTACTGCCTGGGCTGCTACACGAACCTCAACCTGCCCTCGCGCATCGACATGATCTGCAGGTACATCGACGAGTACCAGGCCGACGGCCTCCTGATCAACTCGATCAAGAGCTGCAACAGCTTCTCGGCCGGCCAGCTCCTGATCCTGCGCGAGGTCGAGAGACGCACCGGCAAGCCGGCGGCGTTCATCGAGACCGATCTCGTCGACCCGCGCTACTTCTCGGCGGCCAACGTGAAGAACCGGCTCGAGAGCTATTTCCAGATGGTCAAGCAGAAGCGCACGGCTGCCGCGCACTAGTCGCGATGGACGCCGGCCAACCGTCACCCCGGCCCTCGCCCGCGCGCGGGAGAGGCAGGAGATCCTGAGAGGATTCCATGCGCTGCTTCATCGGCATCGACCTCGGCTCCACAACGACCAAGGCGGTCGTCATGGACGAGGAACAGAACATCCTCGGGCGCGGCATCACGAATTCGCGCTCGAACTACGACACCGCGGCGGCGATCGCCAAGCAGGAGGCGCTGGTCAACGGCCGTTTCCATCTGTTCAGGAACGCGCTGGGCAGCACCGGCGCGCTGAACGGCACGCTCGACACCTTCCTCGGCCAGCTCGAGCGGGACTTCCGCCTCGAGCAGTATCTCGAGCAGCTCGCCGACCTCGAGGCGACCTGCCGCCGCAACGTCGACGCCACGCGTTTCGGAACCAGCGCCGGTGCCGTCACCGAGGCGCTGGGCGAGGTGTTCCGCCGGCTTCGGAGCGAGGCCGCCGCGCTGTTCATGCCGGGGGCCAAGCGCAAGTCGGATTTCTTCCGCGACATCGCCGGCGCCCAGTACCTCGCGACCGGCGAGCTCGTCGCCAAGGACGCCGGAATCCGCTACGACTTCCTGCTGAACGTGTTCGACCGCTCGATCATCGAGGTCGAGAACCGCGTCTACGGCGATTCGATCCGGCGGCACCTGCTGGCGGCACTCGAGCGAACGTTCGTCGCGCTCCCCGACACGGCGGGCCGCCGGGCACAGGTCGAGGCGCCGATCAAGGGCATCCTCGATCTGGAAATGGAGGAAACGTATGTCGTCGGCACCGGCTACGGCCGCGCGCGACTGCCGTTCTCGAAGGAACACGTGCGCTCAGAGATTCTCTGTCACGGGCTCGGGGCACACATGATGTATCCGGGCACCGCCACCGTGCTCGACATCGGCGGCCAGGACACCAAGGCGATCCAGGTCGATCCGAACGGCATCGTCGAGAGCTTCCAGATGAACGACCGTTGCGCGGCGGGGTGCGGCCGCTATCTCGGCTACATCGCCGACGAGATGAACATGGGCCTGCACGAGCTCGGGCCGCTCGCGCTCGGCAGCCGGCGCCCCGTGCGGATCACCTCGACCTGCACGGTGTTCGCGGGCGCGGAGCTGCGGGAGCGGCTCTCGCTCGGCGAGCGCCGCGAGGACATCCTCGCGGGCCTCCATCGGGCGGTGATCCTGC
>DATGDG010000382.1:0-13011 GCA_035311025.1 Casimicrobiaceae bacterium | reverse complement strand
AGAAAGCGGTCAAGTCGGCGGCAACGACGATGCGCGCGAACCCGAAGATCGACACCGAGAAGGCGATCACCGAGCTGGGCGTCGGCGAGGCGCTGGTCTCATTCCTCGACGACAAAGGGCGCCCGGGCATGGCGGAACGTGCGTGGATCCTGCCGCCGGCATCCCGGATCGGCCCCATCACGCCCGACGAGCGCAAGGCGGTGATCGCGGCCTCGCCGGTCAAGGGCGCCTACGAGAAGCCGGTCGACCGCGAGTCGGCCTACGAGAAGCTCGCCGGGCGGGCATCCGCGTCCTCGTCCGCGGGCAACACCGCAGCCGGCGACCAGGGCGGCATCCTGGATTCGATCAAGGGCTCGCTCGGCGGCCTGATGACGGGCAGCGGACGCAAGGACAGCCTGGTCGAGGCGATGGCCAAGAGTGCGGTGCGAACCGTCGGTTCCTCGATCGGCCGCGAGATCGTCCGCGGCGTTCTCGGGTCGCTGCTCGGCCGCAAGCGTTGAACCCACCTGCATGGCAGGCGCTCCACATGGCGCCGATGATCACCCTGCAGTGGATCGGCGCCGCGCTGTTTGCGGTTGCGCTGGTGCATACGTTCTCCACCGCGCTTTTTCAGCGGATGGCCCGCCACCGTCGCGATCACGCGGGGGTCTTCCATCTGCTGGGCGAGGTCGAGGTCGTCTTCGGCTTCTGGGCGATGGTCCTGATGGTCTCGATGGCCGGTCTGATGGGCACGCGTGCGGCGACCAGCTACCTCGATTCCCGCAACTTCACCGAACCCTTGTTCGTCTTCGCGATCATGGTCGTAGCGGGCACCCGGGCCATACTGGAGCTCGCGAGGGCCAGCGTCACCACGGTCGCCCGATTCGTTCCGGTCGGCCGCAGCACGGCGTTCTACTTCGTCTCGCTGTCTTTCCTTCCGCTGCTGGGATCCTTCATTACCGAGCCGGCGGCGATGACCCTCGCCGCGATGATGCTGGGCGAGCGCCTCTACGCGCACGGCGTCTCGACCAGGCTCAAGTACGCAACCCTTGGCGTGCTCTTCGTCAACGTGTCGATCGGCGGCATGCTGACGCCGTTTGCGGCGCCGCCGGTCCTGATGGTCGCCACGAAATGGAACTGGGACCTCGGGTTCATGCTGGCGCACTTCGGCTGGAAATCGGCCGTGGCCGTCGGCGTCAACGCGATGGTGACCACGCTGGTTTTCCGGCGCGAGCTCTCGCGCCTGCCCGACCCACCGGGACCGGGCGACACGCACATGCCTCGATGGGTGACCGTGGTCCACGTCCTGTTTCTGGTGGGCGTCGTGGCGTTCGGCCATCACCCGGCGGCATTCATCGGACTGCTGCTGTTCTTCCTCGGCTTCGCGACCGCCTACCCGCAGTACCAGGACCGGTTGATCCTGAAGGAGGGCCTGCTCGTCGGCTTCTTCCTCGCGGGCCTCGTCGTGCTCGGCGGTCTGCAGCAATGGTGGCTCGTTCCACTGCTGCAGGACATGGACTCGACCACCGTCTATGTCGGGGCGATGGCCCTCACCGCGGTCGCGGACAACGCCGCCCTCACCTACCTCGGTTCCCTGGTTCCGAATCTCGGAGACGAGTTCAAGTACGCGCTGGTCGCCGGCGCCGTGGCCGGCGGCGGCCTGACCGTCATTGCCAATGCGCCCAATCCCGCGGGTTTTGCGATCCTGCGCGGCCACTTCGAGGACGGGGCGATACACCCGGTCCGTCTGCTGGCGGCGGCCTTGCCCGCGACGCTCGTCGCCGCGCTTGCATTCCAGCTGCTCTGAGTATCGACACGCTGCCGGCCCGTTGGGCAGGCCCGCCGTCCGAATCGGGGTGCCCCGATGCAGGCCCCGCGCGCCTCACTCCGGCGGCGGATGCATCTGCGCGAACACGTCCTCCGCGATGTGATACGCGGAATTGGCGGCGGGGACCCCGGCGTAGATCGCGCAGTGCAGCAGGACCTCCTTGATCTCGTCGCGCGTCACGCCGTTGTTGAACGCCCCGCGCAGGTGCAGCCTGAGTTCGTCGCCGCGGTTCAGCGCGACCATCATCGCGATCGTCAGCAGGCTTCGCACATGCCGCGACAGCTCGGGCCGCGACCAGATCTCGCCCCAGGCGTAGCGGGTGATCAGCTCCTGGAAATCGGTGTTGAAATCGTTGCGCTTGGCCAGCGTCCGGTCGACGTGCGCGTCGCCCAGCACGGCGCGCCGCACGGCCATGCCGCGGTCGTAGCGTTCGGTTTCGTCCATGTTCTTCACTCCTTGCGCGCGGTCAGGAACTGCAGCAGTGCCTGCGTGAAGGCGGGTCCCGCCTCCACGTTCGACAGGTGGGGGGCCGGCAACTCGACGTAGCGCGCTCCGGAAATGCGGTCGGCCGCGTAGCGGGCATCGGCCGGCGGCGTCGACAGGTCGAGGCTGCCGGCGATCACCAGCGTCGGCGCATGGATGCGCGACAGCGCCTCGCGCTGGTCCATGTCGCGCACCGCCGCGCAGCAGGCGAGGTAGCCGTCGACCGACGTGCGCTCGAAACCCGCACGCAGCCTCGCGACCAGCGGCGTCGGATGCTCGAGGACGGCCGCGGTGAACCAGCGCGCCAGCACGCCCGATGCGACGGCCACCATGCCGCCGCTGCGGATCGCCTCGATGCGCGCGTTCCACATGTCGGCGGTGCCGATCTTCGCTGCGGTGTTGGCGAGCACCAGCCGGTCGATGCGCTCCGGAGCGTTGACGCCGAGCCACATGCCCGTCATGCCGCCCATCGACAGGCCGCAGAAGTGCGCCCGCGGGATGGCGAGCGTGTCGAGCAGCGCCACCACGTCGGCGCCCAGCATCGCGATCGTGTACGGCCCCGGCGTCACCTCGGATTCGCCGTGACCGCGGGTGTCGTAGCGGACGACGCGAAAGCGCGCGGAAAGCTCCGCCATCTGCGGCTCCCACATCTCGAGCGAGGCGCCGAGGGAGTTCGAAAGGACGAGCGGCGGCGCGGCAGCGTCACCGTCGATGCGGTAATGGATGCGGACGCCTGCGACATTCGCGAACGGCATGATCGTCTCGTTCCTTCAGACTGGATGTGCGGCGAGCGCACGCTCGATGAAGCGGCTGCTCTCGCCGAGATAATTGGCAGGATCGAACAGCCGGTCGAGCGCGGTCGCATCGAGTGCCGATGCGGCCTCGGGGATGGCGCGCAGCACCTCGCGCAGATGGACGCGCTCACTCGCAGCGCGCCGGCACGCGTCGGCGACCAGCGCGTGGGCGCGATCGCGGCCGATGGCGTTCGCAAGCGCCATCTGCACCGCTTCGGCGAAAATCTGTCCCTGCGTGAGCTCGAGGTTCGCCCGCATCCGGCCCACATCCACGTCGAGATCCAGCGCGACTTCGACCATCGCGGCCAACGCACCCGCAGCGAGCAGCGCGATCTCGGGCAGCGTCTCCCACTCGGCGGGCCAGTTCCCGAGCCCGCGCTCGTGCTCCTGCGCGGCGGCGCTGAGCATCGTCGCGACCAGCCCCGGGATGCGCACGGCTGCGGCAATCGCCGCCGAGGCAGCGACCGGGTTGCGCTTCTGCGGCATCGTCGACGAACCGCCGCGACCCGGCGCCGCCGGCTCGAACGCTTCTCCGACCTCCGTCTGCGCGAGCAGCGCAAGATCGCGCGCGAGCTTGCCCAGAGTCGCCGCCAGCATCCCCAGCGCCGCCGCGACTTCGCAGACGCGGTCCCGCTGCGTGTGCCACGGCAGGTCGGGCAGCGGCAGGCCGAGCCTCGAGGCGAGGACCTCGCTGACCGCGAGGCCGTGCTCGCCCAGCGACGCCAGCGTCCCCACCGCCCCGCCGAACTGCAGGACCAGCGCCCGGTCGCGCAGGCCGGCGAGCCGCGCCCGGTGCCGGTCCAGCGCGCTGACGACGCTCGCGAGCTTGACGCCGAGCGTGACCGGGATGGCCTGCTGCAGCCAGGTGCGGCCCGCGAGCACCGTTGTCGCGTGCCGGCGCGCCTGCACGGCGAGCGCCGCCGCAAGCCTCTCCACGTCCGAATCGACCAGCGCCAGGGCGTCGCGAAGCTGCAGCACCAGCCCGGTATCGATCACATCCTGGCTCGTCGCCCCCCAGTGGACATAGCCGCGCGCCACCGGATCGGCCGCCGCGACGTTTCGCGTCAGCGCGGCGACCAGCGGGATCGCGAGATTGCCCGTCGACCGGGCCGCGGGGGCCAGCGTCGCGGCGTCGAACCGGTCGGCTTCGCAATGGGCCGCGATCGAATCGGCGGCGTCCTGCGGGATCACGCCAACCGCGGCTTCGGCCTGCGCGAGCGCAGCCTCGAAATCGAGCATGCGCTGGATCCGCGCCCGGTCCGAGAAGACCGCGCGCATCGCATCGGTGGTGAACAGCGTGTCGGGCATCGGAAGTGGACGGACGCCGCTCAGATGTCGAAGAAAACCGTCTCGTCGGGGCCCTGGATGTTGATGTCGAAACGGTAGACGACCTGGCCCTTGCGCTCCTCGCGCCTGGCGATCAGCGTCTTGCGACGCACCTCCCACTCGATCAGGTTCAGCACCGGATCCTTCTCGTTGGCCGCCTGCTCATCGGAAAAATACATCCGGGTCGACAGTCCGATGTTGATGCCGCGGGCGACGATCCAGAAATTGACGTGAGGCGCCATCGGCCGGCCGTTGCGTCCCATCACCGAGCCCGGCTTGATCGTGTCGAAGGTCCAGACGCCAGTCTTGAAGTCGGAGCACCCGCGGCCCCAGCCGCGGAACGTCTTGTCGATCGGCTTCTTCTGCCGGTCCGCCGGATGGTTGTACTTGCCCGCAGCGTTCGCCTGCCAGATCTCGATCAGGACGTCGCGCAGGGGTGTGCCCGACCCGTCGATCACGCGGCCCTCGATCCGGATACGCTCGCCCTTCGTCTTCTGACCGGCCAGCACGTTGCCGAAATTGTTCTCGAAGATGTCGAAGCCGGCCTGCTTGGGCGCGAGCCCGATGTGCACGTACGGCCCCGCGGTCTGCGACGCTGTTTCCTTCAGGTACTCGAGTTGGTTGACCATGATCGTCATTCGCCTTGCATGGGGTCGTCGGGTTGCACCGCATTCTCGAACCACGTCGCGCGCGAGCCGCGAAGCACGATGTCGAAGCGATAAGCGAGGCTGTCGAGCTGGATGCCTGCATTGCGGTCGAGGGGGGCGATCAGCTGTCGCACCGCCGCTTCCGACGGGATCGTGCGCAGGATCGGGCAGCTCGCGATCAGCGGATCGCCCTCGAAGTACATCTGCGTGATCAGTCGCTGCGCCCATCCCGATCCCGAGATCGAGTAGTGGATGTGTGCGGGCCGCCAGTCGTTGACGTTGTTGCGCCACGGGTAGGGGCCGGGCTTGATCGTCCGGTAGAAATAACGGCCGTTCTCGTCGGTCAGCGTGCGGCCGCAACCGCCAAAGTTCGGGTCGATCGGCGCGATGTACCCGTCGTTCTTGTGCCGGTAGCGGCCCCCGGCGTTCGCCTGCCAGACCTCGACCAGCGCGTTCCTCACCGGGCGGCGGTTCTCGTCGAGGACGTAGCCGTAGACGACGATGCGCTCGCCGACGGGCAACCCGCTCTTCGCGTAGTTCATGATCAGATCGTTGTCGAGCGGGCCCAGCTCGTCGGGGCCGAACACCGGGCCGGTGATCTCCGACAGCGAATTCTGCAGCGAGATCAGCGACTTTTGCGGCGAGCGCAGCACGCTGGTCTTGTAGGTCGGCGCATAGGCCGGCGGGTGGATCGTCCGGTCGCGCTGGTAGAACTCCCCGTATTGCTCGGATGGAAGCTTCATGTTCGTTCCTGTTCAGACCCGTTCGATGATGAGGGCGATGCCCTGGCCGACGCCGATGCACATCGTGCACAGCGCGTAGCGCCCGCCGGTGCGGCGCAGCTGGTAGACCGCCGTGGTGACCAGGCGCGCGCCGCTCGCGCCCAGTGGGTGTCCGAGCGCGATTGCGCCGCCCATCGGGTTGACCTTGGGCGAATCGTCGGGCAACCCGTGATCCCGCGTCACCGCCAGCGCCTGCGCGGCGAACGCCTCGTTCAGTTCGATCAGGTCGATGTCGGCAAGCGTGAGCCCGGCGCGCGCGAGCACCTTGCGCATCGCGGGCGCCGGGCCGAAACCCATGATGCGCGGTGCGACCCCCGCGACGGCGCCGGCGACGATGCGCGCCCGCGGCGTCAGCCCGTTGCGCTTCGCGGCATCCTCGGAAGCGACGATCAGCGCGCAGGCGCCGTCGTTGACCCCCGACGCGTTGCCGGCCGTGACGCTGCCGTCGGGGCGCACGATGCCCTTGAGCTTGGCCAGCGCATCGAAAGAGGTCGCGCGCGGATGCTCGTCGACCGCGACGACCACCGGATCGCCTTTTCTCTGCGGAATCGCGACCGGCCCGATTTCCTCGGCCATCCGCCCGTCGGCGATCGCCGCCGCCGCACGCTGCTGGCTGCGCAGCGCGAACGCGTCCTGATCGGCGCGACCGATTCCGAATTCCTGCGCGACGTTCTCGGCAGTTTCGGGCATCGAGTCGATGCCGTAGCGCGCCTTCATCAGCGGATTCACGAAACGCCAGCCGATCGTCGTGTCCTCGATCCTGGCCGCCCGCGAGAAGGCCTCGGTCGCCTTGCCCTGCACGAACGGCGCGCGCGACATGCTCTCGACGCCGCCGGCCAGCAGCAGCGAGCCCTCCCCGGCCTTGATCGCCCGCGATGCGATCGTGATCGCATCGAGACTCGAGCCGCACAGGCGGTTGACGGTCGTCCCGGGAACTTCCTGCGGCAAGCCGGCGAGCAGCAGCGCCATGCGGCCGACGTTCCGGTTGTCCTCGCCGGCCTGGTTCGCGCAGCCGTAGACGACGTCGTCGACCGCGCCCCAGTCCACGCCGGGATTGCGCTGCACCAGCGCCTGCAGCGGCGCCGCGGCGAGATCGTCGGTGCGTACGCCGGAGAGTGCGCCGGCGTAGCGCCCGAACGGGGTGCGGATTGCATCGCATATGTAGGCTTCTGCCATGGTCTTCGTCCTAGCCTTCGATGGCGACGCCCGACAGGCGTTCGAGTTCCGCGTGCGACAACCCGTCGACGATGTCGACGGCACGCAGCCCGCGGGGCGTCACCTCGAGCACCGCCAGGTCCGTATAGATCCGGCTGACGCAGCGCAGTGCCGTGACCGGGTACGTGCATCGGGAGACGATCTTGCTCTCGCCGCTCCGGGTCAGGTGCTCCATCATCACATAGACGCGCTTGGCGCCGAGCGCCAGGTCCATGGCCCCGCCGACCGCGGGAATCGCATCCGGCGCTCCGGTATGCCAGTTCGCGAGATCGCCCTCCACCGACACCTGGAATGCGCCCAGCACGCAGCAATCGAGGTGGCCGCCGCGCATCATCGCGAACGAATCGGCATGATGGAAGAACGAGGCGCCCGGCAGCGCCGTCACCGCCTGCTTGCCGGCGTTGATGAGGTCCGGGTCCTCGGCGCCCGGCGCGGGCGCCGGACCCATGCCGAGCAGGCCGTTCTCCGTGTGCAGGATGATCTCGCGGTCCTTCGGCAGGTGGTTGGCGACGAACGTGGGCAGGCCGATGCCCAGATTGACGTAGGCGCCTTCCTGGATGTCCTGGGCAACGCGCGCGGCCATCTGGTCGCGGGTATAGCGGTTCACCGTGCTCTCCTGATCGTCGATCTCACGCAGCCCTGTCCTGCATCGTCGCCGCGCCGCCGGGAGCCACCTGCACGACGCGGTGCACGAAGATGCCGGGGGTCACGACGGCCTCGGGATCGAGTTCTCCCAGCGGAACGATTTGCTGCACCTGGGCGATCGTACAACGGGCGGCCGCGGCCATGATCGGCCCGAAGTTGCGCGCAGTCTTGCGGTAGACCAGATTCCCCCAGCGATCGCCGGCAAGCGCCTTGACCAGCGCGAAATCGGCATGAATCGGGTACTCGAGGACGTACTGGCGGCCGTCGATCTCGCGAGTCTCCTTGCCTTCGGCAAGGAGGGTTCCGTAACCGGTCGGCGTGTAGAACGCGCCGATGCCTGCGCCGGCCGCACGGATGCGCTCGGCCAGATTGCCCTGCGGCACGAGTTCGAGCTCGATCTCGCCCGCCCGGTAGAGCGCGTCGAAATGCCATGAATCGGTCTGGCGCGGAAAGGAGCAGATGATCTTGCGCACCTGCTTCGCCTTGAGCAGCAGCGCGAGGCCGACATCGCCGTTGCCCGCATTGTTGTTGACGATGGTGAGATCGCGCGCGCCGCGCGTGATCAGCGCGTCGATGAGCTCGGAAGGCATGCCTGCGGTGCCGAACCCGCCGATCATGACGGTCGCGCCGTCCTCGATGTCGGCGATCGCATCCGCCACGGTGGCTACGGTCTTGTCGATCATTGGATTTCCGGGAAAGTCGATTCAGTCGCGTGCTGCCGGCGTCACGGCGCCGGGCGCTGCAGTTGCGAGGCCATGCGCGCCGGCGCATTGAGCGCGCCGTAGCCGTCGTAGCCGCCGACCCGCTGCACGACCTCGAAGAAGAAGCGGTCGGCAAAGGCTTCGGTGTAGGCGTGGAAATACTCGCCAGCCCCCGTACGCTCGTAAAGCACGCCGAATTGTCGCATCCGCGCCACCTGCGCCTCGGGGAGCGCGAAACGCGCGACGAGATCGTCGTAGTAATTCTCCGAGACCCCGACGAATTTCGCACCGCTGGCGACCAGCTTCCCCATGGTCTCGAAGATGTCCGGGCAGGCGAACGCGACGTGATGAACGCTCGCCCCGCCCGAGAGCGAGATCGTCTTCGCGGTGCCCGTGCTCTGGCTCTGGGACACGTTCAGCACCGCGCGCACGCTGCGGTTGGCGCTCGCGACGCCCGAGCTGCGGATCAGCCCGAACGGATCGGAGAGCTCCAGGCTCTCGCCGGGCAGCATGCCCAGCACCGCGCGGTAGAACAGGATCCAGGTGTCGAGCTCCTCGATCGGCAGTCCGGTCGCGACGTGGTCGATGCGCGTGAGCCCCGCCTCCCCCGGATGCGGCGCAGCCTCATCGCGCAGGTCGAAATCGATCTCGTAGAGCGCGCCCGATCCGGGCTCGCCGGGCACGAAGTAGACGACGCTGCCGTTCGGCGCGCGTATCGCCGGTACCCTCTGCTCGTTGGGGCCGAGGCGACTGTCGACGCGGGGGCAGTGCAGCGCCATCGCCCGGTTCTGCGCTCGCACCGCGTCGTCGGTCGTCAGGCCGACGGCGCAGACCGACGCTCCGTGGGCGGCGAAGTATTCGCGGGCGATCGACGCGGGCTCTGCGTTCAGGATCAGGTTGATCGCGCCTTGGCGGTAGAGCGTGACGTTCTTGGACCGGTGCCTGCCGGCGCGCCGGAAGCCGAGGCTCTCGAGGAGGTGGGCCAGCAGCCATTCGGCTGCCTCGTCGACCGCGAATTCGAGGAACGCGACGCCGGTGAGCTCGGGCGCGGCAGGCGGGTCGAGCAGCTCGACGCGCCGCACCGTCCTCGCCCGGACGTCCGGCGGATGCACGCTGTCGGACGCGGCGTCGAGCAGGCGCAATCGCGTCTGCTCCTCGAGCCACTGCAGCGAGCGCATCGCGTCGATCGCCGTGGACCGGTTCGGTGCCTCCCGGAACACGTCGTTGAAGATCTCGAGCGACAGCGGCCCGGTGTAGCCCGCCACCAGCACGTGCTCCATGAATCGCGGCAGGTCGAACTGCCCCTGCCCGGGGAAGTTGCGGTAGTGCCGGCTCCATTGCAGGACGTCCATCGCAAGCCGTGGCGCGTCGGCCATCTGCAGGAAGAAGATCCTGTCTCCCGGGATCTCTGCGATGCCGGCCGGATCGTCGCCGACCGACAGGATGTGGAAGCTGTCGAGGACGACGCCCAGGTGCGGATGGTCCGCCTCCCGGACGATCTTCCAGCTGCGTCCGTAGCGGTTGACGTGCGCGCCCCAGGCGAGCGCCTCGTAGCCGATGCGCAGGTTGCGGCGGGCCGCCCGCTCGGCGAGCTCGTGCAGCTGGGCGGTGGCGCGGGCGTCGTCGTCGATCGCAAGCGGCGACACGTTCGAGCAGACCAGCAGCATCGGCGCACCCAGCGCCTCCATCACGTCGAACTTGCGCTCGGCGCGATCGAGGTTGCGCCTGAACTGCGCGTCGTCGACGCCCTCGAACTCGCGGAACGGCTGGTAGAGGTCGATGCCGAGCCCCCGGTCGGCGGCCATCCTGCGCAGATCCCGCGGCGAACCCTGGAAATACATCAGGTCGTTCTCGAACACCTCGATCGCGTCGAAACGCGCCGCCGCGATGGCGTCGAGCTTGTCTCCCAGCGTGCCCGAGATCGAAACCGTGGCGATGCACTTGCGCATGGTGGTCAGGCCCGCAGCCCGGAAGTCCGAACGATGCCCGCGATCGCGAACGCGCACACGGCGGTCTCGCGCAGCATCGGCGTGTCGCCGACGATGGTGTGCCGGATCTCGGTCGGTGTCGCCGGCAGAAGGCGCAGGCCCACGCAGTCGTAGGCTGCCCGGGCTGCGCCAGACACGATGTCCGGGGGTGCGGGCTCGAGGACCGTCAGCGCGGCAAGCCCGATGGCGCGAGGCATGGTCGTCGTCGGTTCGTCGATCGGTGATCCGGGATCGGGCGCCGTGCGGGAGGTCAGCGCAGCGGCGAGAAACCGGCGGGGATGCAGATCGTCGAATCCATCACGGTCAGCCAGTCGGGCCCGACCTTCGGGGGCCATTCTCCGGATGCGACCGCCTCCGCGCGGATGCGCGTCCGCTCGGCGAGAACGTCACGTCGAGCAGGTGCTCGCCGGCGCCGAAGATGTCGCCCGACACCAGCATCCGGTCACGCCCGGCGTGCATCGTCTCGCTGTCGTCGAACGCGCGCAGGATCAGCACCCGGTTCAACCCTCCGATCTCGGTGGTCCACGATGCGCAAAGCGTCCCGGCGCCTTGGCCGGCCCGGAAACGCTGCTCGACCTTGGACTGCACGGCTGCGGCCGTGCCGGTGTGGATGGAAAGCGTCGCGACGTCCAGGCGCATCATCTCGGAAGTCCTTCGAATCGGGATTGCGGATCGGGATTGCGGATCGGGGCTTCGAGCGTGGCTTGCGAACCGGCCGTGGAAGCGCCGGGCGGGTTCATGCTGCGGCCGACGCCCGCGCGTGACCGCCGAGGAACAGGCGGTTGAGATCGGGATCGTTCAGCACTTCCGATGCAGGGCGATCCAGCGCGAGCCTCCCCATTTCCAGCACCAGCGCCCGGTTCGAGTACTTGAGTGCGGTGCGGACGTTCTGCTCGACCATCAGCACCGTCGTTCCCGCGTCCGCGAGCTGGCGCAGCAGCGTCATCACTTCCTGGACGAGCTTCGGCGACAGCCCGATCGACGGCTCGTCGATCAGCAGGACCCGTGGGCGCAGCAGCAACGCACGGCCGATCTCGAGCTGCTTCTGTTCGCCGCCGGACATCGTCGACGCCTGGTTGTCGATGCGCTCGCTGATCCGCGGAAACCGTGTCAGCACCTCCTCGATGCGCCCGGGCAGCTCCCCGCGCGGCAGCGTGATGCCACCGAGCTCGAGATTGTGCCGCACCGACAGCGAACCGAAGAGGTTTCGGCCTTGCGGCACGAACGCGATGCCTTCCGCAAGGAGTTCGCGCTGCGACTTCCCGTTGACGCGCCTGCCCTCGAAGCGGACCTCACCCGAGCGCGGGACGAGCATCCCGAAAAGCGTCTTCAGCACCGTCGA
The DNA here is from genome assembly GCA_035311025.1 of Casimicrobiaceae bacterium. Classification (GTDB taxonomy): domain Bacteria; phylum Pseudomonadota; class Gammaproteobacteria; order Burkholderiales; family Casimicrobiaceae; genus VBCG01. The sequence continues at coordinate 1,281 of DATGDG010000382.1, read as the reverse complement.
CTTGCCGGCGCCGTTCGGCCCGATCAGCAGCGTGATCTCGCCTTTGCGTGCGTCCAGCGTCGTTTCGTTGAGGATCGTCAAGCTGGGCGAATAGCCGGCGACGACCTTGTCGAATTCGATGATCTTCTCGTTCGCCATTTCGCTTGCCTCCGCGTTTTCCCTTCCGGTTGCCGACTCGGCTTCCAGCTCGGCTGCCAACTCAGTTGCCCAGATACGCCTCGAGCACCTGCCGGTTCGCCTGAACTTCGGCGGGGGGGCCTTCGGCGAGCACCTTGCCCTCGACCATGCAGATCACGTGCGGGCAGAGCTTCATGATGAAGTCCATGTTGTGTTCGATGACCACGAAGCTGCCCCCCTGGGTCCGGTTGAGCTCGACCAGCAATTCGCGCAACTGGTCGACAAGACTCGGATTGACGCCGGCGCAGGGCTCGTCGAGCAGCACGAGCCTCGGCGCGGGCATGAACGCCATCGCGATGTCGATCAGCTTCTGCTGGCCGTAGGACAGCGTGCCGGCCTTCAGGTGCGCGACGTGCTTGAGGCGGAACAATTCGATCATCTCGTCGGCGTGGTGTCCGAGGCCCGCGTCGGGCGCCGCGAACAGCCGGGACGGCATCGTGCCCTTGAATTCCTGCGCCGCCGCGACCAGGTTGTCGCGCACCGAAAGGTGAGTGAAGACCTGCAGCGTCTGGAACGTGCGCCCGACGCCTCGTCGCGCCAGTTCCAGCGGCGACATTCCCGTGATGTCCTCGCCGCAGAACTCGACGCCGCCCGAGGTCGGCTTGATCTGCCCGAGGATGCTGTTGAACAGCGTCGTCTTGCCCGATCCGTTCGGGCCGATGACGCCGACGATCTCGCCGGGGCCGACCGAGAAGCTGACGCCGTCGACGGCCTTGATCGCGCCGTAGGCCTTGCGGACGTCCTTGACCTCGAGGAAGCTGGGCTTGGTCGTCATTTCGACGCCCCCTTCATTCCCAGCCGCTCGGGCAGGGACAGCAGCCCGCCAGGCAGGAAGATCATCAGCGCGACGATGGCGAAGCCGAAGACCGCGAGGTACCAGTTCTGCATGAAGCGCAGCCACTCGGGCAGCAGGACGACGATCACCGTGCCCAGCACCGGCCCGAAGAAACGTCCCGATCCGCCGACGATCACCGCCAGCAGCATCATCAGCGAGTAGGAGAACTGGAAAGGCGACGGCTCGATGAACTGCAGCAGCGACGCATAGAACACCCCGCCGATGCCCGCGCAGGCTGCGCCGATCGCGAAGGCGAACAGCGTGTAGGC